>JAEUOS010000168.1 GCA_016790695.1 Burkholderiales bacterium | reverse complement strand
TTTCCAATGCCAAGGCGCTGCACAACCCGGGATCGCGCATGTGGGGCTTCTGCCTGCGCGGCATGCCGGGCGCCGGCCAGAACATGTACATCTATCCGTCGATCTTCCGCGCCTTTGGCGCGAGCTGGTTCGACGCCAACGGCCGCATCCGCGTCAACAGTCCGGAGGCGGTCGCCGCGCTCGAGTGGTACGTGATGGCCAACAACACCTACGGCCCGCAGGCGGCGCAGAACTGGAACTGGCCCGACATCGCCGACGCGTTCTCGCAGGGTACCCTGGCGAGCTATATCGATGGATCGGCCGCCGCGCCGGTGCTCACCAATCCGGACCGCTCCAAGGTGATCGGCAGGATCGGCTACGCGCGCTGGCCGAAGGGGCCGTCGGGCAAGCGGGTCGGCTCGATCTGGAACTGGGCCCTGCCGATCAACTCGGCCCTGCCGGAGAAGGCCCGCCAGGCGACGTGGCTGTTCATCCAGTGGGCCTGCTGCGAGGAGACCCAGGCGCGCACCTCGTTCAAGTGGAAGGGGCCGAACAAGCGCTACGACGTCAATCGCGTCTCGATGTGGCGGAACCCGGCCTACCTGGCCAGCATTTCCACCGCGGGGCACAATTTCATCGATGCGACCGTCGACGGCATGACCCAGGATTCCGACGTCGACTGGCGGCCGCGCGTGCCGCAGTGGCCGGCGATCGGCGAGACCATGGCGAAGATCGTGCAGGCCGCCCTGGTCGGGCAGGTCAAGGCCAAGCCGGCGCTCGACGACGCGCAGACCCAGGTCGAGCGCATCATGCGCGGAGGCTGAGCGGCAAGTTTCGGCAGGCCCGTGATGACGCCGGATCAGCGGCTCGCATTCGCCGAGCGCCCGGAGCGCCGCTTCGCGCTCGCGATGGTGGCGCCGGGCGTGCTGGTGCTCGTCGTCACCACGACCTTCCCGCTGCTCTACCTGATCTGGCAGAGCCTGAACAACATCAACCTGTCCATGCCCGGCATGGACCGCTTCGTCGGGCTCGAGAACTATGCGCGCATGTGGAACGACATGCGCTTCTGGGCCGCCTTCGGATTCACGCTGATCTACACCGGCGCCACGGTCACGCTCCAGCTGGTGATCGGCCTTGCGATGGCGCTCCTGATCCTGCGGATTCCGCGCGCCCAGTGGGCGTTCCGGATCGCGGCCATCCTGCCGATCGTGCTCGCGCCGGTGGTCGTCGGCCTGATCTGGAGGAGCCTCCTGCTCACGCCGGACTTCGGCATCGTCGACTTCGCGTCGCGCTCGATGGGGCTGGGTTCGCACAACTGGCTTGGCGAGCCGACGCTGGCGCGCATCTCGGTGATCGCCATCCACACCTGGCAGTGGACCCCGTTCGTGTTCCTCTACATGCTGGCGGCGCTCGCCGCGCTGCCCGCCGAGCTCTACGAGGCCGCGCGCATCGACCGGGCGAACGCCTGGCGCCGCTTCGTCCACATCACCCTGCCGCTGATCCGCCCGACGATCGTCGTGGTCGTCATCCTGCGCATGACGGTGGCGCTGTCGGCGTTCGCGGCGATCTACGCCGCCACGGGCGGCGGCCCGGGCACGGTCACCGAGATCATCAACCTGTATGCCTACCGGGTGTCGTTCGCCGAGCTCTCGCTCGGCTACGGCGCCGCCTCGGCGGTGGTGCTGCTCGCGCTGACGATGGTGGTGGCGGGCGTGCTGTTCCGCGTGAGGCGCGCGGCATGAGGCCGGGCGCCGCGCGCGCCGCGATGCGCGGCGCCGCGCTGATGGTCGCCGCCGGCCTGCTGCTCGCGGTGTGGGTGGTGCCGGTCGCGCTCACGCTGCTGACCTCGTTCAAGAACGAGAAGGAAGTCCTCGCCTATCCGCCCAGCGTCGTGTTCGAGCCGACGATCAAGGCCTACGGCGCCGTCCTCACGGGCCCGACCAACATCGTGCCGAACCTGATGAGCAGCCTGATCGTCGCGATCGGCACGACCCTCCTCACCATCGTCATCGCGGTGCCGGCCGCCTATGCGTTCGCGCGGCTGCGCCTGCCGGGCAAGAAGCCGGTGGGCTTCTATGTCCTGGCGACGCAGCTGGTGCCGCCGATCGGTCTCATCATCCCCTACTTCCTGATTCTCAACCGGGTCGGCTGGATGGACAGCTATCGCGGCCTGATCCTGATCTACCTCACGTTCTCGCTGCCGTTCGCGATCTGGCTCCTGGTCTCCTACTTCGAGGACATCCCGCGCGAGATGGAAGAGGCGGCGCTGCTCGACCGCGCCAGCCGCTGGCAGGCGTTCTGGCACGTGGTGCTGCCCCAGGCGCGCGGCGCGATCGCCGTCACGGTGACCTTCGTGTTCCTCAACGCGTGGAACGAGTTCCTGTTCGCGGTGGTCCTCGGCGGCGCGACCGTCAAGCCGGTCACGGTGGCGATGTACAACTACATCAACACCGAGCAGACGCAGTGGGCGCAGCTCTCGGCCGCGGCACTGGTGGCGATGCTGCCGGTGATCGTGCTGGGCATCCTCGCGCAGAAGCACATCGTCAGCGGGCTCTCCGCGGGCGCAGTCAAGGGAGTGAGCCGCAGATGAGCAAGAAGGGGGCGGTCAGGCTTGCCGGCGTCGGCAAGTCCTTCGGCCAGACCACGGTGCTGCGCGACGTCGAGCTCGAGATCCGGCCGGGCGAGTTCTTTTCCCTGCTCGGGCCCTCGGGGTCGGGCAAGACGACGACGCTGCGCATCATCGCCGGACTCGAGATCGCCACCGAAGGGGCGGTGCATCTGGATGGCGTCGACGCCACCCTGCTGCCGCCGGGCGACCGCGATTGCGCGATGGTGTTCCAGAGCTATGCGCTCTACCCGCACATGACCGTGTTCGACAACATCGCCTTCCCGCTGAAGATGATCCGCACGCCGCCCGCGGCGATCGATGCGGCCGTCCGGGAGGCCGCGGCGCGCGTGCGCATCGATCACCTGCTGGCGCGCCGGCCGGGGCAGCTCTCGGGCGGCCAGCAGCAGCGCTGCGCGCTGGCCCGCGCGATCGTGCGCAAGCCGGCGCTGTTCCTGCTCGACGAGCCCCTGTCGAACCTCGACGCCAAGCTGCGGGTGGAGACGCGCGTCGAGCTGCGCCGCCTGCAGCGCGCGCTCGACGTCACCACGGTCTACGTCACGCACGACCAGGAGGAGGCGATGTCGATGTCGGACCGGCTCGCCATCTTCATGGACGGGCGCATCGTGCAGATCGGCACGCCCGAGGAGGTGTACCAGAAGCCGGCGACCGTCGACGTCGCGGCCTTCCTCGGCAATCCGCCGATGAACGTGCTGCCGGCGCGCCTGGCCGCGGGCGAGGTCGTCATCGGCGAGGCGCGCGTCGCCGCACCGCATCTGGCCGCGCTGGGCACGCGCGACGTGATGCTGGGGATCCGCCCGTCCGAGATCGAGATCGGCGCCGGCGGCGTGGCGGCGACGGTGACGCTGTGCGAGCTGCTCGGCGACGACGTGATCATCGACCTCGACGTCGGCGGGCTCCTGGTGCGCGCCAAGGCCTCGGGCCGCACCCGCGTCGCCGAGGGCGAGCGGGTGCACGCGCGTTTCGACCCCGACCGCCTGCACCTGTTCGACCGGACCAGCGGCGCGCGCATCGCCGCCTGATTGCCGCACCGCCCGCCACGCACCTGGCGGTCCTGCACGCGCGCACCATCGCACCCTGCCTCGAGGAGACCGCAACATGCGTCAGATCATCGCCTGCTTGTGCCTGACCGCCGTCGTCGTAGCGGCGCCGCTGCCCGCGCTTGCGCAGGCCGGCTGGCCGGACCGGCCGATGCGCATCGTCGTGCCCTTTCCCGTCGGCGGGGTGCTCGATGTCGTCACGCGCCTGATTGCCGAGCGCCTCGGGCCGGTACTGGGGCAGCCGGTGATCGTCGACGTGCGTCCCGGCGCAGACGGCAACATCGGCACGGAGTTCGCCGCCCGGAGTGCTGCAGACGGCTACACGTGGCTAGCAGCAAGCCCGCCGACGACCATCCAGCCGAGCGTTCGGCCGAAGACGCTGCGCTACGATCCCTTGCGCGATTTCGCCCCAGTCGCCTTCATTGGCACCAGCCCGTTCCTTTTCGTCGTCCCTGCCGCGCTGCCGACGAACACCCTGCAGGAGTTCATCGCCCACGCCAGGGCCCAGCCAGGCAAGCTGTCCTACGCGGGGTCCGCGCGTGGCACCGTCGTCCACCTCGCGACCGAATTGTTCATGCACGACGCCGGCATCCGCATGGAGATGATCAACTATGCCGGCCAGCCCGCGGCGATGACCGACCTGATCGCCGGCAGAGTCCAGTTCATGACCCTCGGGCTGATCCTGGCGGAGCCGCAGATCAGAGCCGGCAAGCTCAAGGCGCTGGCGATCCTGGATCAGAAGCGCCATGCACGCCTGCCGGACGTACCCACGGCGGCCGAGCGCGGACAGGCTGGTTTGGTGATGTCCACCTGGTTCGGCCTGGCCATGCCGAGCCAGGTCCCGGCGGCCATCGTCGAGCGCGTCAACGCCGAGGTGACGAAGATCCTGCAGACGCCCGAGGTGGTCAGCAGGCTGCGCGACCTCGGGGTCGATGCCGCGCCGCCGGGCCGCCCGCAAGATTTCGCCAGGTTCATGCGCGAGGACGTGGCACGCTGGAAGAAGGTGGTCAGAGACGCCGGCATCGAGACGGATTGACGATGCCGCCGAATCCCAGTCAGCGGGCCGACGGCCTGCGGTCGGACGATCCGGGCAGCGGCTACGGCGGCACGATCGGCCGCACCCTGCGCGAGTCCACGCCATGGTGGCCGCCGCGAACGCAGGCGCGCGCCGGGTCGCCGAACGTGATCATCGTGCTGCTGGACGACCTCGGATTCGCCGATCTCGGCTGCTACGGCGCCGGATACGACACGCCGCACATCGACGCGCTCGCCGCGAACGGCTTGCGCCTCGCCAACTACACGACCGTGCCGATGTGTACGCCGGCGCGCGCGGCGCTGCTCACCGGCAAGAATCCCCACGCGGTCGGCTGCGGCTGGCTCACGTTCAACGCACCCGGATACCCTGGCTACCGGGCCGGCGAGATGACTCGCGATGCGCCGACGATCGCCGAGCTGCTGCGCGAGCACGGTTATTCCACCTATGCGGCCGGCAAGTGGCACAACACCGCCGAGTACAACGTCACGCCGGCTGGCGAGCGCGCCTCCTGGCCGCTGCAGCGCGGCTTCGACCGTTTCTACGGATTCGTCGGCGGGGAGACCCACTATTTTGCGCCGGCCCAGCTGTTCGAGGACAACGCCATCGTCGATCGCGACACCTATGCGCCCGACTACTACTGCACCGATGACTGGACCGACCGGGCGATCAGCTGGTTGAAGGCGCACTGCTCGTCCGCACCCGACAAGCCGTTCTTCCTCTATCTGCCCTACAACGCCCCGCATGCCCCGTTGCACGCGAAGCCCGTCGATCTCGCGCGTCACGCCGGCCGCTACGACGCCGGCTGGGACGCCCTGCGTGCGGCGTGCCTCGCGCGGCAGAAGGCCGCCGGACTGGTGACGGCCGACACCCGCCTGCCCGCGCGCAGCGCCGGCGTCCCCGCTTGGGACAGCCTGCCGGCCGAGCGGCGCCGCGTCCTGGCGCGCTACATGGAATTGTACGCAGCGATCGTCGACAACATCGATCAGAACATCGGCCGCGTCACTGCCTTCCTGCGTGAAGCAGGCATCCTCGACAACACGCTCGTCATCATCACCTCGGACAACGGTGCCAACGGCATCGGCGGACCGGAGGGCGCGGTCAACAACCTGGCCAAGCGCCTCGCCGGCAGCGAGGACCCGGCGATGGTCGCGCGGGTGGTCGCCAGCGGGGGCCTCGGCGGCCATGCCACCTGGCCTACCTATCCGCTGGGCTGGACCGACGTCTCATCGACACCGTTTCGCCTGTACAAGACCACCACGATGAACGGCGGCATCCGCGTGCCCATGGTGGTTCACTGGCCGGCCGGCATCGCCGACGCCGGCGCGGTGCGCAAGCAGTGGGTGCACGTGACCGACATCCTGCCAACCGTCCTCGACCTGCTGCAGCTGTCCTACCCGGACGCCTGGGCCGGCTATCGCACGCGCGGGATGGACGGGGTCAGCTTTCGCAGCGTGTTGTCCGATGCCGATGCCCCGAGCGCGCGTTCGCGCCAGCACTACGAGCTTGCCGGCAACCGCGGCTACATCCTCGGCAAATGGAAGATCGTCTCGCTGCAGCCGCCGGGGCGACCGATCGACCTAGACCGCTGGATGCTGTTCGACCTCGAGGCGGACCCGACCGAAATCGACGACCGCGCCGCCGACCTGCCGGAAAAGCTGGCCGAGCTGGTGGCTGCCTTCGAGGCCGACGCCGACGCGAACTACGTCTACCCCCTGGACAACCGCGACATTCGGCGCGCGCTCGCCGTGCCGCCATTCCTCGAAGCGGACCTCGCGCGACAGCGCACTTTCTATCCTGATGCGCCAACGGTGGCGCTGGCGGTGGTGGGTCCGATGGTGGCCGATCGCGATTTCCGCCTCGCGTGCCGCTTTTCGTTCTCGCGCGGAGACAGCGGCGTGATCTTCGCACTGGGTGACCCGATCGCGGGCATGGCGCTGTTCGTGCGTGACGATCGGCTGTGGTTCGTCTTCCACGGCGGCAGCGGCCTGCATGTCGTCCGCGACGACCTGCCGCTGACCGCCGGCGACAACCAATTCACCCTGGAGCACCGCGCGCTCGGAGAGCGCCGGGGCAGCGGCACGATCTCGCTCAATGGGGCATCGGCCGGTCCGCCGCTCGACATGTCGCCCACCCTGGTCCTGGGCTGGGTCGGCGAAGGTCTGGACGTTGGCGTCGACCGCAAGCAGCATGTCACGGCCATGTACCAGGCCGCGGGGACGTTTCCATTCACCGGCCGCGTCGACCATGTGCGCATCGAGCCCGGTCCCCATCCCGCGGACAGCTACGCCAACCGGCCGGAACGGGCCTCCCAGCTATCCTGATCGGTTTGCGCGCTCCGCCTGCCCGGCCGTGCCGGCGACCGGCGCGACCGGGCGGCGGACGCGCCGTCAGCCGCGGCTCGCCACGCGCGGCTCGGGCATCTCGCCGACGACGGCCTCGATCGCGCGCATGCCGCCGTTGCGCAGCACCTCCAGGCGCGTGCGCGCGCCGGGCTTGATGTCGGCAATCAGCGCCGGCAGCTCGCCCGAGCGGTCGATCGCGCGGCCGTCGACCTTGAGGATGATGTCGCCGGCGGCGAGACCCGCCTTGTCCGCCGGCCCGCCCTTGTCGACCGAACTCACGAGCGCGCCCTGCGGCCGCGGCAGCCCGAACGAGTCGGCCAGGCCCTGGTTGACCTCCTGGATCGCCACGCCGAGGCGCCCGCGCGTGACCTTGCCGGTGGCCACCAGCTGGTCGCGCACCTTGACCGCGACGTCGATCGGGATCGCGAACGACAACCCCTGGTAGCCGCCGGAGGACGAGTAGATCTGCGAGTTGATGCCGATCACCTCGCCCTTGAGGTTGAACAGCGGGCCGCCCGAGTTGCCGGGATTGACCGCGACGTCGGTCTGGATGAACGGCACGTAGCCCTCGAGGGTGCGCGACTTGGCGCTGACGATGCCGGAGGTCGCGGTGTTCTCGAAGCCGAACGGCGAGCCGATCGCGAGCACCCACTCGCCGACGCTCACCGCCGCCGGGTCGCCGAGCTTGACGGTGGGCAGGCCGCTGGCCTCGATCTTCAGCACGGCGACGTCGGAGCGCTTGTCGGCGCCGACGACGCGGGCGCGGAACTCGCGCCGGTCGGTGAGCTTGACGGTCACCTCGGCCGCGCCGTCGACCACGTGCGCGTTGGTGAGGATCAGGCCGTCGGCGGCGACGATGAACCCGGACCCCTGGCCGCGCTGCTGGCGCGGCGCCTGCGGCAGCCCGGGAAACTGCGGACCGAAGCGCCGGAAGAACTCGAGCATCGGGTCGTTGGGGTTGGGCGCGGCCTGCGCGTCGCTGCGGCCGCTGGTGGCGATGTTGACCACCGCCGGGCCGTAGGCGCGCACGATGCCGGCGAAGTCGGGGTAGGCGGCCGGCTGCGATGACGCCTGCGGCAGCGCGGCCGCAGCGGGCGGCGCCGTGGCGGCGGTCGCCGGCGCCACCGGCACGCCATGCAACACACCGTAGCCGGCGCCGAAGGCGGCAGCCAGCCCTAGGGCCAGGAGGGACTTTCTTGTGATGAGGCTGTTCATTCGCGTGCTCCCTGTCGGTTGGATGGGCCGCGGCGGCGCTGGCCGCACGCGGCATGGCAGCCCCTATGACAGGCGGGCGCGCGCAAGGTTTTGCCGCGGACGCCAGTTGCGGCCGCGCGTGTGTATCGAATTGTTTCGCCGCCGGGGCGATGCGCCCGGGGAAACCCGGATGCGCGGGCTAGACGACGATGGTCTGCGCCTCGCCCGCCGCGCGCGCGCGCACTTCGCCGATGCGCCAGGCGGTCTCGCCGGCGGCGGCGAGCTGCGCCTGGGCGCGTGCCGCGTCGCCGGCGGCGACGATCACCGCCATGCCGATGCCGCAATTGAACACGCGGTGCATCTCGGCATCCGCGACCCCGCCCTCGCGCTGCAGCCAGGCGAACAGCGGCGGCATGCTCCAGGCGTCGCGCTGCAGCACCGCGGTGAGTCCCTCGGCCAGCACGCGCGGCAGGTTCTCGACCAGGCCGCCGCCGGTGATGTGGGCCATGCCCTTGACCGGCACGCTCCGCATGAGCTCGAGCAGCGGCTTCACGTAGATGCGGGTCGGCGCCAGCAGCACCTCGCGCAGCGGCCGGCCGTGGAAATCCGCGTCCGGATCCGGGCGCGCGCGCTCGAGGATCTTGCGCACCAGCGAGTAGCCGTTCGAATGGGCGCCGCTCGAGGCCAGGCCGAGCACCACGTCGCCGGGCGCGATCGCGCGCCCGTCGATGATCGCGGACTTCTCGACCGCGCCCACCGCGAAGCCCGCGAGGTCGTATTCGCCGGGCGGGTACATGCCCGGCATCTCCGCGGTCTCGCCGCCGATCAGCGCGCAGCCGGCGAGCTCGCAGCCGCGCGCGATCCCGCCGACCACGCGCGCGGCGGTGTCGACATCGAGCCTGCCGCAGGCGAAGTAGTCGAGGAAGAACAGCGGTTCGGCGCCCTGCACCAGGATGTCGTTGACGCTCATCGCCACCAGGTCGATGCCGACGGTGTCGTGGCCGTCGAGCTCGAACGCGAGCTTGAGCTTGGTGCCCACGCCGTCGGTGCCGGACACCAGCACCGGCTCGCGGTAGCGCCTCGGAACCTCGAACAGCGCGCCGAAGCCGCCGATGCCGGCCAGCACGCCGTCGCGCAGGGTCTTCCGCGCGAGCGGCTTGATGCGGTCGACCAGCGCGTCGCCCGCGTCGATGTCGACGCCGGCATCGCGATAGGAGAGTGGCGCTTGGCTCATGGGTCGGTCGCTCGCAGTAAAATAGCCGGTTTGAAGGGCCCCGGCGCGGCGCCATGCCCCCGCGGCGTCCTTCGTTCCGGGCCCGGGCCGCGGCCGGCGCCCTGGAAGCCGCCGGCGCCGCGACAAGGCCCCGGATTCTAGCCCAAGCCCCCGCGCGCGCCGCGCTCCGACCCCGACGACCCATGCCGATCCGCCCCGAACAACTGCAGGCCGCCTGGTGGGTCGGCCTCGGCCTGGCGATGCTGTGGGCGCTGTACGTGCTCGGGCCCATCCTCACGCCGTTCCTGGCCGGCGCGGTGCTCGCCTACATCCTCAACCCGGGGGTCGACCGCCTCGCGCGGCGCCGGGTGCCGCGCACGGTCGGCGCGCTGCTGATGCTCGTGCTGCTGGTGCTCGCGCTGCTGCTCGTCGTGCTGATCGTCGCGCCGCTGATCCGCAAGCAGATCACCGAGCTCACCCTGCACCTGCCGGCCTTCCTCGCCAAGCTCGACGAGGTCCTCGCGCCGCGCCTGAAGCTCTGGTTCGGCTGGGACGTCCACTTCGACGCCGCCTCGCTCAAGGCGCTGATCGCCGAGCAGTGGCAGTCGAGCGACGGCCTGACCGAGCGCATCCTCGCCTCGCTCAAGCTGGGCGGGCTGGCGCTGGCCGGGCTCCTCGGCAACCTGCTCCTGATCCCGCTGGTGCTGTTCTACCTGCTCGCCGACTGGCCCCGGCTGATCGAGCGCATCGACCACGCGGTGCCGCGGCGCTGGCACGCCAAGGTGCGCGAGATCGCCGGCGAGATCGACGCGGTGCTCGCCGAGTTCCTGCGCGGGCAGCTCGCGGTGATGGGCCTGCTGGCGCTCTACTACAGCGTCGCGCTGTGGCTCGGCGGGATCGACTTCGCGCTGCCGATCGGCATCATCACCGGCGGCCTGGTGTTCGTGCCCTACCTGGGCTTCGCCACCGGCCTCCTGCTCGCGCTCGCGGTGGCGGCGCTGCAGCTCGACGGGCTGCACAGCCTCGTGGTGGTGGCGGCGGTGTTCGGCTTCGGCCAGGTGCTCGAGAGCTTCTTCCTCACCCCGCGCATCGTCGGCGACCGCATCGGCCTGCATCCGCTCGCCGTGGTGTTCGCGCTGCTCGCGTTCGGCCAGGTGTTCGGCTTCTTCGGCGTGCTGCTGGCGCTGCCGGCGTCGGCGATGCTGCTGGTGGGCATGCGCCACCTGTACCGCGCCTACTTCGCCAGCCCGTTCTACCGCGAGCCATGACGATGCGCCAGATGGTCCTGGCGCTCGCCGACGCGCCGCCGCCGACGTTCGCCAGCTTCGTGCCCGGACGCAATGGCGCCGCGCTCGCGGCGCTCGAGGCGCTCGGCACGCCGCGCTCGGAGGAGCGCTGCATCTACCTGTGGGGCGCGCCGGGCAGCGGGCGCAGCCACCTGCTCGCGGCGTGGCAGGCGGCGCGCGCGGGCGAGCCGCGCTGCCAGGTCGTCGACGATGTCGACAGCCTCGACGAGACCGCGCAGATCGCGCTGTTCAGCCTCTACAACCGCGCGCGCGCGGGCGCGGCGTGGCTGCTCGTCGCCGGCAGCGCCGCGCCGGGCGCGCTCGCGCTGCGCGACGACCTGAAGAGCCGCCTGGCCTGGGGCCTGGCCTTCGAGATCCTGCCGCTGACCGACGAGGAGAAGCGCGGCGCGCTCGCCGCGCGCGCCGCGGCGCGCGGCATCCGCCTGTCCGCCGAGATGCTCGACTACCTGCTCGCGCGCACGCGCCGCGACATGTCCTCGCTGATGGCGCAGATCGACGCGCTGGACCGGTATTCGCTCGAGCACAAGCGCGCGATCACGCTGCCGCTGCTGCGCGAGATCCTCAACCAGAACCAGTCGCTGCTGCCATGAACCTCGCCCTGTTCGACCTCGACAACACCCTGCTCGCGATCGACAGCGACCATGCGTGGGGCCGCTACCTCGTGGCCCAGGGCATCGTCGACTCGGCCGAGTTCGACCGCAGGAACGACTACTTCTACGAGCGCTACAAGGCGGGGACGCTCGACATCGACGAGTACCTGCGCTTCGCGCTCGCGCCGCTGGCCGGCCGGCCGCGCGCGCAGATCGACGCCTGGCACGCCGACTTCATGGCGCGGGTGATCCGCCCGGCGATGGGCGCCAGGGCACGCGACCTGGTGCGCGCGCACCTGGCCGCCGGCGACATCTGCTGCTGCGTCACCGCCACCAACGCCTTCGTCACCGCGCCGATCGCGCGCGAGTTCGGCATCCCGCACCTGATCGCCTGCGACCTCGAGGAGCGCGACGGCGTCTACACCGGCGCGCCGCGCGGCGTGCCGAGCTTCCAGGAGGGGAAGATCGTCCGCGTCGAGGGCTGGCTCGCCACCATGGGGCGGCGCATCGCCGACTTCGCCGAGAGCCGCTTCTACAGCGATTCGCGCAACGACATCCCGCTGCTCGAGCGCGTCACCCATCCGGTGGCGGTCGATCCGGACGACACCCTGCGCGAGGTCGCCGCCGCGCGCGGCTGGCCCGTGATCAGCCTGCGCGAGACGGCGTAGGGCGACGGAAAGGTAGAATCGCCCCGATGCTGCGCAAGTTCATCTCGAAAGTGTTCCGCCGCGGCGGCGCCGCCGGCACGACCGCGACCGGCGCAACCGGCAAGCCCGCCGCCAGGCAGCGCAAGCGCGCCCCGACGGTGCTCGCGAAGGCCGAACACGGCATCGGCAACGAGCGCCTCTCGCGCGGCGCGCGCGGCACCTGCGAGGGGCTGCAGAAGGCCGGTCACCAGGCGTACGTGGTCGGCGGCGCAGTGCGCGACCTGCTCCTGGGCGTGGACCCGAAGGACTTCGACGTCGCCACCGACGCCACGCCCGAGGAGGTCCATGCGCTGTTCCGCCGCTCGCGCATCATCGGCCGGCGCTTCCGCATCGTGCACGTGATGTTCGGCGCCGAGCAGGTCGAGGTGTCGACCTTCCGCACCGCCGACCTGTCCGAGGCCGAGACCGACGCCCATGGCCGGGTGCTGCGCGACAACACCTTCGGTTCGATGGAGGACGACGCCGCGCGGCGCGACTTCACCGTCAACGCGATGTACTACGACCCGGTCGCCGAGACCGTGATCGACTACCACGGCGGCATCGCCGACCTGCGCGCCCGGGTGCTGCGCATCATCGGCGACCCCGAGGCGCGCTATCGCGAGGATCCGGTGCGCATGCTGCGGGTGACGCGCTTCGCCGCCAAGCTCGGGTTCTCGATCGACCCCCGCACGCGCGCGCCGATCAAGGCGATGGCCGACCTGCTCTCGAACGTCCCGTCCTCGCGCCTGTTCGACGAGATGATGAAGCTCCTGCTGTCGGGCCACGCGGTCGCCTGCGTGCGGCAGCTGCGCGACGAGCACCTGCACCACGGCCTGCTGCCGCTGCTCGACGTCATCCTCGAGCAGCCGCTGGGCGAGAAGTTCGTCATGCTCGCGCTGCAGCGCACCGACGAGCGCATCGGCATGGGCAAGGGCGTCTCGCCCGGCTTCCTGTTCGCGGCGCTGCTCTGGCACGAGACGCTGTCGCGCTGGAACGCGCTCAAGGACGGCGGCGCGCATGCGATGCCCGCCCTGTACCAGGCGATGAACGAGGCGATCGACACCCAGCGCGACAAGCTCGCGATCCAGAACCGCATCTCCGCGGACATGCGCGAGATCTGGTCGCTGCAGCCGCGCTTCGACCGCGTGCGCGACGGCCGCGGCCTGCGCACCGCGGCCAAGCTCCTCGAGCACCAGCGCTTCCGCGCCGCCTACGACTTCATGCTGCTGCGCGCCGAGTCCGGCGAAATCGACCGCGCGATCGCCGACTGGTGGACCGCCTTCATCGACGCCGACGACGCGGACCGCGCCGCGATGCTGAGCGCGCGGCCCCCGGCGGCCGCGGCCGGCGCGGACGGCGCGGCCGCGGACGGCGCGCCGAAACGCCGCCGCCGGCGGCGCCGCAAGAGCCCCGGCGACGCCGCGCCGGGACCGGCGGCCGCCGACTGAGCGCCGGCGGCGCGGCAGGCCGGTGATCCGCGCCTACGTCGGCCTTGGCGCCAACCTCGGCGATGCGCGCGCGGCGGTGCGCGCCGGCCTGGCCGCGCTCGGCGCCCTGCCGCAGACGCGGCTGGCGGCCGCATCCTCCCTCTACACGAGCGCCCCGGTGGACGCGGACGGGCCCGACTTCGTCAACGCGGCGGCCGCGCTCGACACCGCGCTCGATGCGCGCGCCCTGCTCGCCGCGCTGCTCGCGATCGAGGCGCGCCACGGCCGCGCGCGCCCCTACCGCAACGCCCCGCGCACCCTCGACCTCGACCTGCTGCTGTTCGGCGACACGGTCAGCGACGATCCGCTGCTGACGCTCCCGCACCCGCGCATGGCCGGGCGCGCGTTCGTCCTCGTGCCGCTGGCCGAGATCGCGCCGGGGCTCGCGCTGCCCGGCGGCGCGCGCGTCGCGACGCTCGCGGCGGCGCTGGCCGGCCAGACCGTCATACGCCTTCCCGAGGAGTCCGCGCCATGAACTGGAACGTGCTTGGCACCACGGCCGCCCTGCTGGTGGCCTCCAACATCTTCATGACCTTCGCGTGGTACGCCCACCTGAAGGACCTGTCGGCCCGGCCGTGGTGGATCGCCGCCCTGGTCTCCTGGGGCGTGGCGCTGTTCGAGTACCTGCTGCAGGTGCCCGCCAACCGCATCGGCTTCACCGCGCTGACCCTGCCGCAGCTGAAGATCCTGCAGGAGGTGATCACCCTGGTGGTGTTCGTTCCCTTCGCGGTGCTGTACATGAACCAGCCGCTCAAGTGGGATTACCTGTGGGCGGCGTTGTGTATCATGGGTGCGGTCTATTTCATCTTCCGCTAGCGCCTCTTGTCCGTCCCGCCCGAGGAGCTTCCAGGGAAGTTCCATCACATCGTCGTCGAAGGACCCGCCAGAGCGTTCCGCCCGCGCTGCCGCTTGGCGTCACGCTGAGACACCGCGCGCACCATGTCCGTCCTGCCAGAGAAATTCCATCACATCGTCGTCGAAGGACCGATCGGCGCCGGCAAGACCTCCCTGGCCCGGCGCCTGGCGGCGGCGGCCGGGGCGGCGCTGATGCTGGAGGCGCCGGAGGAGAACCCGTTCCTCGCACGCTTCTACCGCGACATGTCGCGCTACGCGCTGCCGACTCAGCTGTTCTTCCTGTTCCAGCGCATCCACCAGCTCGCGGACCTCAAGCAGCCGGACCTGTTCAAGGGCATCACGGTCGGCGACTTCCTGTTCGAGAAGGACCCGCTGTTCGCGCGCCTGACGCTCGGGGACGACGAGCTCGCGCTCTACGAGCAGATGTACCGGCACCTGAAGCCGCAGGCGCCGGTGCCGGACCTGGTGATCTACCTGCAGGCCGAGCCGGCGACGCTGATCGAGCGCGTGCGGCGCCGCGGCCATGCGCACGAGCAGCCGATCTCCGAGGCCTATCTGCTGCGCCTGGCCGAGCGCTACACGCGCTTCTTCCACCACTACGACGCCGCGCCGCTGCTGATCGTCAATGCCGACCACTTCAACTTCGTCGACAGTGACGAGGACTTCGGCCTGCTGCTGCGCCAGGTGCGCGCGATGCGCGGCCGGCGCGAGTACCTCAACCGCGCCGGCTGAGCCCGGCGCGCCCGACCGGAGGAACCCATGGATGTGATCCATTCCGTCGCCGACCTGCGCGCGCGCCTGTCGCGCGTGCCCAACAACGTGTTCGTGCCCACCATGGGCAACCTGCACGACGGCCACATCCGCCTGGTCGGCAACGCCAAGCCGCGCGGGGCGTGCACGGTGGTGAGCATCTTCGTCAACCGCATGCAGTTCGGCCCGCGCGAGGATTTCGACAAGTACCCGCGCACCTTCGAGGCCGACTGCGCCAAGCTCGCCGCCGCCGGCTGCGACGTCGTGTTCGCCCCCGACGAGACGGAGATCTACCCGGAGCCGCAGACCTACGCCGTGGCCCCGCCCGAGATCGCCGACATCCTCGACGGCGCGGCGCGGCCCGGGCACTTCCGCGGCGTCGCCACGGTGGTGCTGAAGCTGTTCAACATGGTCGCGCCGAAGGCGGCGATCTTCGGCAAGAAGGACTACCAGCAGTGCATCGTGCTGCGCAACATGGTGCGCCAGCTGGCTTTGCCGATCGAGATCATCCTGGCCGAGACGGTGCGCGCGTCCGACGGCCTGGCGCTGTCGTCGCGCAACGGCTACCTGTCCGAGGCCGAGCGCGCCGAGGCGCCGGCGCTGCATCGCGCGCTCCTCACCGCGCGCGAGGAACTGCGCGACGGCAAGCGCGACCACCTGCGCATCGAGCTCGAGGCGATGGCGCGCCTGGCCGCGCGCGGCTGGCGGCCCGACTATGTCGCGATCCGCCGCCAGGCCGACCTGATGCCCCCGGGCGAGGCCGACCGCGAACTCGTGGTCCTCGGCGCCGCGCGCCTGGGCGCCACCCGTCTGATCGACAACGTCGAGCTGACGCTGTAGCGCGGGCGGCGCGGCGCGCTATTTCCCCGAGGCCAGGCGCTCGGCCGACACCCAGGTGGCGTGGAAGCCGTTCGGCACGCGCCGCGGCAGGATCACGCGCGCGATCGGGCCGCTGCCGAAGTTGCGCGCGTCGAAGATCTGCAGTTCCGAGCGGCGTTCGCGCGCGTTCCAGACGAAGCTCACGACGTAGCCGTGGTCCTCCGACTGCGGGTTGTCGGCCGGCGCGAACGGCGCCTCGTTGTAGAAGAAGTCGCGGCCCTCGCTGTAGGCCTGGATCACGCCGGTCTCGAAGTCGAACTTGGCGAGGCCGGCGAAGCGCGGCTGGTGCAGGCTGCCGCGCACCATGTTGATCGCGTACGCATAGCGCGACTTGTAGCCCTGGTAGCGGGTGTTGATCATCGGAAACTCGCAGCAGAACGTGTCGTCGATGATGCGCTCGGCGGTCTTGCCGGTGGCGAGGTTGAAGCGCCACTCGTAGGTGATGTAGTCGCGGTGCTGCATGGTCGACCAGGCGCGCGCGAACTTCTCGGCCTCGATGTTGCCGGCGAGGTCGCGCGGCAGGCGGAACGGCGTGCCCAGCATCACCACCTCGCGGTTCTCCGGCGGCCCCTCCTCCCACGCGTTGATCACGTGCAGCAGGTAGGCCGGCTCGGCCGAGAACCAGCGGATCTGGTCCGGCGTGCCGTGGCGCGGCACGATCGCGAAGCGGCTGCCCCACTCCGTGTAGAACTTGAGCTTGTGGCGCCCGGTCGCGAGCGCGTCCATGTCGTAGGTCAGCGGGAAGTCGTGCAGGATCGCGTAGTTCTCGGTGAAAGCCATGTCGTGCGGCAGGCGCGGCCCGGGCAGCGCGATCGGGATGCGCGTGGCGAGGCGGCCGTCGGCCGAGATCACGCCGTACTCCATGTAGGGGGCGTGCTTGAAATAGTCGAAGTACAGGAACTCGCCGGTGCGCTCGTCGGTCTTGGAGTGCGCCGAGGCGCGCAGGTCGGGCGCGCCGGCGAAGCTCACCGGCCCCAGCGTCTCGAGGGTCATCGGGTCGACATGGTACATGCCGCCGGCCAGGTACCACATGGTGATGAGCTTGCCGTTGTGGAACTTGACGTCGGTGTTGGAGGTGTTCTTGACCGGCATGTCGGGACGGTCGGCGCGCGGCGTCTCGCGCAGGCCCTTCCAGAGCGCGCGGCCGGCGGCCAGTTCCTCGGCCAGCGGCGCCGTCCTGATCCAGCGGTTGCGGTAGCTGACGCGCCCGCGGTCGAAGTAGGCGGCGTGCAGCATGCCGTCGCCGTCGTACCAGTGGTAGCGCCCGGGCGCGGCGAAGCGGCGGTTCGGGCCGTTGCGGAAATAGGCGCCGTTGAGGTCCTTCGGCACCTCGCCGATGACCTCGAGCCGGTCGACGACGAGCTCGTCGGTCACCGGCTCGAAGCCGCCGCGCAGCACCGGCGGCAGGTCTTCGCTCACTTCGTCGATCACCATCTCAGCCATGCGCATCTCCTCGGGTGGGCGCCGGCGCCGCCGGCGGCAGGGTAAAGGTCACGTCGCGCGGCAGGAGTTCGCCGCCGCATGCGGAACAGACCACGCGCGCGTCGAGCACGGCGCCGCAGCCGCGGTGGATGCGCAGCATCGGCGCGCCTCCCTTCCGCGGCAGCCAGCGGTCGGCCCACTGCACCAGCGTGATGGTCAACGGATAGACATCGCGGCCGCGGTCGGTCAGCGCGTAGTCGAAGCGGCGCCCGTCGTCGGCGGCGCGGCGCTTGACGAGGAAGCCGGCGGCCACCAGGACCCCGAGGCGGTGCGCGAGGATGTTGGTGGCCGCGCCGGTCTCGCGCGCAAGCACGTCGAACGAGCGGCAGCCGAGGAAGACGGCCGACAGGATCAGGTGCGCCCAGCGGTCGGCGGTGACGAAGGCGATGTGCTCCGCGCCTTCCCGCGGCGTGAGCAGGAAGCGCCCGGCGGCCCAGCGGCGGTCGCCGCTGGAGGCGGCCGCGGCCAGCAGCCGCACCCCGGGCGCATCGCGCACCTCGACGTCGCGCAGGCCCACCGCGGCGCCGCAGGCGCCGCAGGCGAAGCGCGGATGCATGGCGTGGCCGCAGCCCGCATGCGTGAGCTCGCGCGGGTGGCGCGGGTCGCCGCCGCCCCACTTGGCGATCCATGCCCAGACCATCAGCGCCCACGGGAACAGGGCCCGGCCGCACGCGGTCAGCCGGTAATCGCCGCCCGCGGTGTCGAGGATGCCGTGGCCGGCGAGCAGCTTCAGGCGTGCGCTCAGGGTCTGGCGCGGCACCGCGAGGTTGACGCGGAACGCCTCGAAGTTGCGCACGCCGAGGAAGCACTCGCGCAGGATGCGCTGGGTCCACCAGTCGCCGACGACGTCGAGCGCGCGGTTCAGCGAGGTGCCGCGCAGGTGGTGCGCGACCCGCAGCGCGTGCGCGCCGGGCGCACGCGCCGGACGCGCGGCGATGCGGGGCGACGGGGCGGCATTCATGACGCGGGCAAGCGATCCACGGCGGGTCATTTCACTTGCATTAATGGACCGGAGTCTAGTAGCATAGGTCTAATAGCGCAAGCTATTTTCCGCCCGCCGCGCCCGCGCGGCCCGCACGACGTGTCCGCCACGCGCCTGCCCCGATGATCGTAGTCCCGCAGGAGAAGATCGACCTCTACACCGCGCGCGGCTGGTGGGGCACGCGCACGCTCTACGACGGCTTCGCGGCCAACGCCGCCGCGCATCCGGACCGCGAGGCGGTCGTCGACGCGCCGAACCGGCGCCAGTTCTCCGACCAGGCGCCGCGCCGCCTCACCTACGGCGCGCTGGCCGCGGAGGTGGAGCGCATGGCCGCGGTGCTGCTCGCGCACGGCATCGGCAAGGACGACGTCGTCGTGGTGCAGCTGCCCAACGGCGTCGAGCAGTTCGTCGTCTATCTCGCCTGCGCGCGGCTGGGCGTCATGGTCTCGCCGGTGCCGGTGCAGTACCGCGAGCACGAGCTCGGCCACGTGCTGGGCATCACGCGCGCGAAGGCGGCGGTGACGCTCGCGCGCATCGGCCGGCATGCGCATGCGGCGATGTTCGCCGCGCTCGCCGCGCGCCATCCGGGCGGACTCGCGGTGCTGGCCTGGGGCGACGCGCTGCCGCCCGCGACGGTCGACCTCGCCGACGCGCTCGCGCGCGCCGGCGACGCGGCCCCGGTCGGCGCCTACTGCGCCGCCCATCCGGTCAGCGCCAACGACGTCTTCACCGTGTG
This sequence comes from Burkholderiales bacterium, assembly GCA_016790695.1. Taxonomy (GTDB): domain Bacteria; phylum Pseudomonadota; class Gammaproteobacteria; order Burkholderiales; family JAEUOS01; genus JAEUOS01. The sequence goes on along the minus strand of JAEUOS010000168.1, from coordinate 12,304 downwards.
CTGGACCTCGGGCACCGAGGCGCAGCCCAAGGGCGTGCCGCGCAGCCACAACGAGTGGCGGATCGTGGCGCCGGCGATCATCGAGGGCGCCGGCCTCCAGCCCGGCTGCCGGCTGCTCAATCCGTTTCCGTTCGTCAACATGGCGGGCCTGTCGACCAACTTCGCGGCGTGGATCGAGCTCGGCGCCACCGTCGTCCAGCACCATCCGTTCGACCTCGAGGTGTTCCTCGGCCAGTTGCGCGAGGAGGCGATCGACTACACGGTGGCGGCGCCGGCGATCCTCAACCAGCTGCTGCAGCGCCCCGCGCTGCTCGAGGGCATCGACTTCCGCCGCCTGGCCTCGATCGGCTCGGGCGCGGCGCCGCTGTCGGAGTGGATGGTGCGCGGCTTCGGCGAGAAGTACGGGGTGCAGATCGTCAACTACTTCGGCTCCAACGAGGGCGCGAGCCTGACCGGCGCGCCGCGCGACGTGCCCGATCCGGCGGCGCGCGCGCAGTATTTCCCGCGCGCCGGCCGCCCCGAGTTCGACTGGTCGGTGTCGACCGCGCGCCGGATCCGCACCCGCCTGGTCGACCTCGCGACCGGCGCGGACATCGAGGAGCCGGGCCGCGTCGGCGAACTGCGCTTCGCCGGCCCGACCATCTTCTCCGGCTACTTCAACGCGCCGGAGCTGACCGCGCGCGCCTTCGACGACCAGGGCTTCTACCGCACCGGCGACCTGTTCGAGATCGCCGGCCCGCAGAACCAGTACTACCGCCACGTCGGCCGGTCCAAGGACCTGGTGATCCGCGGCGGCATGAACATCTCGTCCGAGGAGGTCGAGAACCTGGTGCTGGCCCACCCGAAGGTGCGCGAGGCGGCGGTGGTCGGCTACCCCGATCCGATCCTGGGCGAGCGCGTCTGCGTCTGCGTGGCCACGGTCGACGGCGCCGACCTGAGCCTCGAGGAACTGACCGCGTTCCTGCGCGCGGAGAAACGCATCGCCGCCTACAAGCTGCCGGAGCGCATCGAGCGGGTCGACGCCCTGCCGCGCAATCCGGTGGGCAAGATCCTGAAACGCGTGCTGCGCGAATCGGTCGCGCGGCACGTCGAGGAGATCCGATGACCCCCACCCCGCCCCTGGTCCTGGTGCCGGGCTCGCTCAACGACGCGCGCGTCTGGCAGCGCCAGGTCGACGCGCTGGCCGGCGTCGCGCCGGTGCGGGTGGCCGACATCACCGGCGCCGACTCGACCGCGGCGATGGCCGAGGCGGTGCTCGCCGCCGCGCCGCCGCGCTTCGCCCTGGCCGGCTTTTCCCTCGGCGGCTACGTCGCCCTCGAGGTGCTGCGCCGCGCGCCGCAGCGCCTCGCCGGCCTCGCGCTGATCGCCACGTCGGCGCGGCCGGAGCACCCGGACGCGGTGCCCGGCCGGCAGAAGATGATCGACCTCGCGCGCACGGACTTCCCGCGCATGATCGCCGGCATGCGGCCGTTCATGCTCGCCGCCGCCAACGCCGGCGACCCCGGCCTCAACGCGTTCCTCGATGCCATGATGCGCGCGGTCGGCGCCGCGGTGTTCGTGCGCCAGTCGCAGGCGGTGATCGGCCGCGCCGACAGCCGCGACCTCCTCGCCGGCATCGCCTGCCCGGCCCTGGTGGTCTGCGGCCGCGAGGACCGCGTCACGCCCCCGAAGCTGTCGGAGGAACTCGCGCAGGCGATTCCCGGCGCCCGCCTCGAACTGATCGACAATGCCGGCCACATGGTGATCCTCGAGGCCGCCGACACCGTGACGCGCCTGCTCACGGACTGGCTCGCCGCCATCGCCGGCCGCCCCGCCGACTGAAAGGAACGAACATGCGCCCGAACTCCCGTCGCACCGCCGGCCTCGCGGCCCGCTTCGCTGCTGCCCGCGCCGCCGCCTTCGCGGCCGGCATCCTGCTCGCCGCCGCGACCGCCGGCCAGGCCCAGGAATTCCCCGCCAAGCCGGTGCGGGTGATCACGCCGTTCGCCGCCGGCAACACGCTCGACCAGGCGCTGCGCATCGTCAGCGACCGCATCAAGGACGCCGGCGGCCAGCCGCTGGTGATCGACAACAAGCCCGGCGGCGCCGGCTTCATCGCCGCACAGGCGGGCGCGCAGGCCGCGCCGGACGGCTACACGCTGCTGCTCGCGGGCTCCGGCATGATGGTGATCAACCCGCACACCTTCTCCAAGCTGCCCTACGACCCCGAGAAGAGCTACCGGCCGGTCACCAACTTCCTCGGCACCGCGCTGGTGCTGGCCGCCCACCCGTCGCTGCCGGCGAACACCCTCGCCGAACTGGTGGCGCACGCCCGGACCAACCCGGGCAAGGTGTCGTTCGCCTCGTTCACCGCCGGCAACTCGTCCCACTTCGCCGGCGTGCTGTTCAACCGGCGCGCCGGCATCGACATGCTGCACGTGCCGTTCAACGGCACCCCGCCGGCGGTGCAGAACCTGGTCGGCGGCCAGGTCAACACCGCCTTCCTGCCGCTGCTGGCGGTCAAGCCGCACGTCGACGCCGGCCGCGTCAAGCTGCTGGCGGTGACCAGCGACCGCCGCACCCCGCTCGCGCCCGCCGTGCCCACGTTCGAGGAGTCGGGCTACCCGGACCTCACGATCTTCACCTGGGCGGCGCTGCTGGCGCCGGCCGGCACGCCCGATGCGCTGATCGGGCGGCTCAATGCCGAGTTCACGCGCGCGCTGCGTTCCGACGAGGTGCGCGACAAGTTCCGCGCCATGGACTTCGTGCCGATGCCGACCACGCCCGAGGAATTCAGCGCCTACATGCGGCGCGACTCGCTGCGCTGGCAGGAGGCGGTGCGCCTGTCCGGATTCAAGGCGTCCGAGTAGCGCCGCCCCGCCGCCCGCTTCCCGCGAAGGAGAGCCCTTGAGCCACAAGCCGTTTCCGTTTTCGCTGCGCCTGCCGGTGTTCGCGGCGCCGATGTTCCTGATCTCCGGGCCCGAGCTCGTGATCGCCGCCTGCCGGGCCGGCATCATCGGCGCGTTCCCGACGCCCAACGCGCGCCCGATCGGGGTGCTCGACGAGTGGATGGCGCGCATCACCGGCGAGCTCGCGCGCCTGCGCGCGGCCGATCCGGACGCGCTGATCGGCCCGTGGGCGGCCAACCTCGTGACGCATTCGACCAACACGCGCCTGCCCGAGGACCTGAAGCTGGTGGCCAGGTACAAGCCGCCGATCGTAATCACGGCGCTCGGCAGCCCGCGGCCGGCGATCGAGGTGGTGCACGGCTACGGCGGCCTGGTGTTCGCCGACGTCATCAACCTCAAGCTCGCGCGCAAGGCGGCCGAGGCCGGCGTCGACGGCCTCGCGTGCGTCGGCGCCGGCGCCGGCGGCCATACCGGCAACCTCACGCCGTTCGCCTTCGTGCCCGCCGTGCGCGAGTTCTTCGACGGCCACATCGTGATCGGCGGCGGCATCGCCGACGGCACCGGCGTGTTCGCCGCCCGCGCGCTCGGCGCCGACCTCATCTACATGGGCACCCGCTTCATCCCGAGCGCCGAGAGCATGGCCGAGGACGCCTACAAGCGGATGATCATCGACTGCAATGCCGACGACCTGCTCGTCAGCGCCGCGATCACCGGCTCGCGCGCGAGCTGGCTCAAGCCCTCGCTTGCCGCCAACGGCCTCGATCCGGACAACCTGCCCGAGGTGCCCAAGCGCGACTACGACAGCAACACCGGCTTCAAGGACAAGCGCTGGCTCTCGGTGTGGGCGGCCGGCCAGGGCGTCGGCGCCAGCCGCGCGGTCGAGCCGGTCGGCGCCATCGTCGACGAACTCGAGCGCGACTACCGCGCCGCCGCCGCGCGCGCGCGCGCGCTCGCCTGAGCCCCCCGCCCCCGCCGGAGACCACGATGGACGCCACGATCGAACAGAACCCCTACCTCGACGGCGAGTTCTTCGCCGCCGTCGGCACCGAAGGCGCCTTCGGCCCCGAAACGCTCCGCGTCGAGGGCCGCATCCCGACGGACTTCGGCGGGATCTACGTGCGCAACGGCCCGAACGCGCAGTTCCGCCCCGAGGGCCGCTACCACTGGTTCGACGGCGACGGCATGCTGCACGCGATCCGCTTTCGCGACGGCGCGGCGACCTACCGCAACCGCTGGGTCGCGACCGCCGCCTTCGCCGAGGAGCGCGCGCGGGGCGCGCCGATCTGGCGCGGCATCCGCGAGCGCGCCAACCGCGAGCGGCGCGAGCAGCCGTTCAAGGACACCTCGAACACCGACGTCAAGTTCCACAACGGCACGCTGCTGACCACCTGGTACCTGTGCGGCGTGCCCTATCGCGTCGATCCGGTCACGCTCGAGACCCTGGGCCCGGACGACTTCGGCGGCAAGCTCAAGACGCGGGTCTCGGCGCACGTCAAGGTCGACGAGGTGACCTGGGACCTGATGTTCTTCGACTACGGCATCCGCAAGCCCTACCTGACCTACGGCGTGGTCGGCGCCGACGGCGTGCTCAAGCACCACGTGCCGATCGACCTGCCGGGGCCGCGCCTGCCGCACGACATGGCGATCACCGCGAACCATTCGATCCTGATGGACCTGCCGGTGTTCCAGGACATGGAGGCGGCGCAGGCCGGGCGCTGGAAGACCGACTGGCATCCCGACATGCCGGCGCGCTTCGGCATCCTGCCGCGATTCGGCGACAGCACCGACGTCAAGTGGTTCGAGGCCGAGTCCTGCTACATCTACCACTCGACCAACGCGTGGGAGGAGGGCACGGGCGCCGACCGCACCATCGTCATGGAGGCGTTCAAGTTCGAGCGCCCGTTCACCGACTACGCCGACGGCGCCACCGAGTTCGAGCGCATGATGCACAACCACCGCATCAACGCCCACCTGCACCGCTACCGCTTCCACCTCGCCAGCGGCCGCACCACCGAGGAGCCGGTCACGCGCGACATCGGCGAGTTCGGCATGATCAACACCCGCATGAACGGGCGGCCCACGCGCTACGTCTACGGCAACGGCTTCGACTACGACGAGGTGCCGGTGCGCTTCCGGAGCCTGATGAAATGGGACACCGCGCGCCGCGCGGTCGAGGCGTTCGAGTTCGGCGCCGACTACAACGGCAGCGAGCCGCAGTTCTGCGCCCGCGACGGCGCCACCGCGGAGGACGACGGCTATGTCGTCACCTTCCTGCACAACCAGGCGACGCGCGCGGGCGAGTGCTGGCTGTTCGACGCGCGCCGCATCGCCGCCGGGCCGCTGGCGAAGATCCACATCCCGCAGCGCCTGCCGGCCGGCTTCCACGGCATCTGGGTGCCGCAGGCCTACCTCGGAGGACGCTGAACATGCATCTCGAGACCGTCGCCCGCCTGGAATCGGACCTGCGTCCGACCGACCACCCGTACCTGACCGGGCCGTTCACCCCCAACCTGGCGGAGGTCAACGCCACCGACATGGAGGTGATCGGGCGCATCCCCGACGACATCGACGGGGTCTACCTGCGCAACACGCAGAACCAGATCCACCAGCCGCTCGGCCGGTTCCATCCGTTCGACTCCGACGGCATGCTGCACATGATGCGCTTCAAGGACGGGCGCGCCGAATACCGCAACCGCGCGATCCGCACCACCGGCTTCGAGGCCGAGCGCGCCGCCGGCCATTCGCTGTGGGCGGGCCTGATGGAGCCGCCGGCGAAGTCGCGCCCCGGCTGGGGCGCGCACGGCTTCCTCAAGGATGCCTCGTCGACCGACGTCGTGGTCCATGCGGGACGGGCGCTGACCACCTACTACCAGTGCGGCGACGCGTACCGGCTCTCCGCGACGACGCTCGAGCAGTACGGTCCCGAGACCTGGGGCGGCGGCTACCCGCGCGAGGGCGTCTCCGCCCACTGCAAGGTCGACGAGCACACCGGCGAACTGCTGTTCTTCAACTACTCGAAGCGCGCGCCCTACATGCACTACGGCGTGGTCGGGCGCGACAACGTGCTCAAGCACTATGTGCCGGTGCCGCTGCCGGGCCCGCGCCTGCCGCACGACATGGCGTTCACCGGCCGGTATTCGATCCTCAACGACTTCCCGCTGTTCTGGGACCCGGAGATGCTCAAGCGCAACCTGCACGTGGTGCGCTTCTACCCGGAACTCAAGTCGCGCTTCGCGGTGATCCCGCGCTACGGCCAGCCCGGCGAGATCCGCTGGTTCGAGGCCGCGCCCACCTTCGTGCTGCACTTCCTCAACGCCTACGAGGACGGCGACGAGATCGTCATGGACGGCTACTTCCAGGAGTCGCCGATGCCGGTCTCGCCGCCCGACGCCCCCGAGCTGTACAAGCGCATGATGGTCTACCTCGACCAGCACGCGATGAAGCCGCACCTGCATCGCTGGCGCTTCAACCTCGCGACCGGCACGACCCGCGAGGAGAAGCTCGACGGCCGCGTTCTCGAGTTCGGCATGTTCAACATGCAGTACGCGGGCCGGCCCTACCGCTACGCCTACAGCGCGGTGGCGAAGCCCGGATGGTTCCTGTTCACCGGGCTGGTCAAGCACGACCTCGTCGCCGGAACCTCGCAGGAGATCGCGTTCGGCGATGAGGTCTACGGCAGCGAGTCGCCGTTCGCGCCGCGCGTCGGCGCGAAGGACGAGGACGACGGCTACCTGGTGTCGTTCATGACCGACATGAAGAACGACCGCTCGGAATGCTGGCTGGTCGACTGCAAGCGCTTCGCCGACGGGCCGGTCGCGCGCATCATCCTGCCGCACCGCATCGCCAGCGGCACCCACTCGACCTGGGCCAACGGGAGGGACCTGCAGGACTAGGGACGGCCTGGCGGGGCGACTTGCCCCGGCGCAGGCGTCACACGTCGAGACTTGCGCCGGCCGAACTGATCGCCCCTGACGCGCGCGCGGCGACGTGGCGGATGGTCGCCACGAGCGCATCGAGGGCGCCGCGGATGCGCTGGCTGGGCCCCGCAATGGTGAGCGCCGCGACGCATTCGCCGTCGACGCCGAAGACCGGCGCGGCGATCGCCGAAACACCAGGAATGTGTCGATCCAGGCTGATCGCCACGCCTTCGGAGCGCACCTGATCGAGCTCCTCGAGCAGGGCGGCGCGGGTCACCGGCACGATCCCCCTGACGGGAAACCGCGTCTTGCGCAGGAACGCCTCGCGCCAGCCCGGATCCGCATGGGCGAGCATGATCTTGCCCGCCGCCGTGCTGAGAATGGGCCGCGTCGTGCCCACCGGAATGTGGTAACGGACCGGATGGGGGCCCTCGATGATCTCCACATAGGTCACCACCTCGGCGCGCCGATCGAGCCGGCTCAGCACGGCGGTCTCGGCGGTGCGCAGCGAGAGCTCCGTCAGGAACGGCCGGACCAGGCGCGGAAAATTCCAGCTCGACAGGACGCTGGCGGCGAGGCGAAACATCGACGGTCCCAGGTGATACGTCGAGCCGTCGTGCACGACATAGCCTTCGGCCACGAGGGGACGCAGCAGGTTCAGCAGGCTGCTCTTTGGCGCTTCCAGCGCCGCACTCAGATCCGCGAGGCTCATGCCCTCGGGCGCAACGGCGAGACGGTCGAACAGCGCGAGCAGGCGGGCGACCGAGCGCGGCCCGCCGTGATCGGCATCCGCCGCGGACACTCCATCTTCAGACAAGTTCACGCCCCCAAGTCCCGGCATCGTGGCCGCGCCGCACACCGTCGCACCTCGCCAGGTGCCGCGCGTGCCCGCCGATGGGCTGCCTGCGTCGTGTTGACACGTTTCGGCCCGGTGTTTATATTCTAGAACAACGTTCAAAAAAATCGCACAGGCGCGAGGAGCCGTCCGCTCTGCTCGCTGCGCCGCGATGCCACGCTCGGCAGCTGGGCCCGGCCCGCCGATGCCATTTGGTTCCTCCCCGCCAGCCCGTCCGCGGCCAGACAAGGAGTCCCGAGCATGAACAACACGAGGCAACCCCCACTTCGGACCGCGGTTCGCGCCTTGCGTCTGGTGTCTGCGTGCTGGCTTGCCGCCTTCATGGTCAGCGAAACCGCCGTCGCGCAGGACAGCTATCCCAGTCGCCCGACGCGCATTGTCGTGCCGTACACGCCGGGCGGCAATGCCGACCTGGTCGCGCGCCTGTACGCGAAGGAACTCGGTGACGCGCTCGGCCAGCCGTTTCAGATCGACAACCGCCCGGGTGGCGCGACCAACATCGGCGCAGAGGCCGTGGCGCGATCCGCTCCGGATGGCTACACGCTGTTCCTGCTGCAGGGCACCTCCCACGGCATCAATCCGTCCCTGTACCCGAAGCTTCCCTACGACCCGATCAAGGACTTTTCTGCCGTCGGCCTCATCGCCAACACAACGTTCTTTCTCGTTGTCAACGCGAACCTGCCGGTGACCAACGTTCGCGAACTGGTGGCGTACGCGCGCGCGAATCCCAACAAGCTCAGCTACGGCTCGCCCGGCAACGCCTCCCCCACCCACCTCGCCGGCGAAGTGCTCAACCGCCGCGCCGAGATGGGACTGCAGCACGTGCCCTACAAGGGCGATGCGCCGGCGATCGTGGATCTGATGGCCGATCGCGTGCTGTTCATGTTCAGTGCCACCGCGCTCTCCTTCGTCAAGCAGGGCAAGCTCAAGGCGCTCGCCGTCGCCGACACCAAGCGCTGGCCGCTCGAGCCCGACATCCCGTCGATGCGGGAAGCCGGCTACCCCGATTTCGAGTTCCTCAGCTACTTCGGACTCGCCGTGCCGGCCGCGACCCCCGAAGCGATCCAGGAACGGCTCAACCAGGCGATGACCGCGATCGCCAGGCGCGAGGACGTGCGAGCGCGCATCGCGGCGCTGGGCCTGGTGCCGCTTGGCGGGACCCGCGCGGAATCCAATGCCTATGTGGCGCGCGAGATCGAGAAGTGGCGCCCGATCGTCCGGAACGCCGGCGCCAAGCTGGAGTAGGCCATGCGATTCGCCTCCATCCTCGAGGGCGTGCGCATCCTCGATTGCACGCGCAACATCGCCGGCCCGGTCGCGACGATGCTGGCCGCCGAAATGGGCGCCGAAGTCATCAAGGTCGAGCCGCCCGACGGTGACGAGATGCGCCAATGGCCGCCGTTCGTCGACGGCGAGAGCGTCTACTTCGCCAGTTGCAACCGCGGCAAGCGCAGCATCGCGATCGACCTCAAGAGCCCGGAGGGAACGCGCCATTTCCGCGACCTGCTGGCCGGCGCCGACGTGCTCGTCGAGAACTACCGCCCGGGCACGCTGGAGAAACTCGGGCTCGGCTGGAACGACCAGAAGGATGATCACCCCAGGCTGGTGTGGGTATCGGTGAGCGGCTACGGTCGCAGCGGGCCCCGCGCGAACGCGCCCGCATACGATTCGATGATCCAGGCGTTCACCGGCATCATGGGGATCACCGGCGAGGCCGGCCGACCACCGGTGCGCGCCGGCGGCTCGCCGATCGACATCGCCACCGCCTACCTGGCCTGGGGTTCCATCATGACTGGCCTGCACGCAGTGGCGCGGACCGGGAAGGGGATGCTGCTCGAGGTCTCGCTGATGGAGTCGGCACTCGGCCTCATGCACGCCTACCTGCAGGGCGCCCTCGCGGGCGCGCCGATGGCGATACGCATGGGCTCGGAGACCGCCGGCATCTACCCGCTGGGCGCGTTTGTCACCGCCGACGGCGAGTACTGCCTCGTGCAGGTGAGCAACCAGCACCAGTGGCAACGCTTCTGCAGGCTGCTGGAGGCGCACGATCTCCTTGCCGACGAGCGCTTCCGCACCAACCCCGAGAGAGTACGCAACCGCGACGCTCTGCGGCCGCTGATCGAGGCGTCGCTGCGTCGGCGAACCGCGCGCGAATGGGAGTCGCTGTTCTCCGCCGCCGGCATCCCGGCCAGCCACGTGCGGGGACTCGATGATGTCGTCGACGACGAGCAGGTCCGCGCGCGCAACATGATCAAGCCGGTCGTGCTGGGCAGCGGACGCGAAGTCCCCACCTGGGGCGTGCCGATCAAGGTGGACGAGGAACTTGCATCACCGACGCTGACCGTGCCGCGGCTGGACCAGCACCGCGAGCAGATCCTGGCCGAAATGCGCCGTTCAAACGGGAGTTGAGCCCATGACGTACAAGGACTTTCTGATCGAGAAGCGCGGGCGCATTGTCTGCGTCACCCTGAATCGACCGGAGCGCATGAACGCGATCGGCGCGGAGTCGTCGGAAGAGCTGCTGCGCATCCTCACCGACTACCGCGATGACCCGGACCAGTGGGTCATGATCATCACCGCCTCCGGCGGCAAGGCGTTCTGCACGGGCATGTACGTCAACGAAGGCGCGGAGAAGACCCGCGCGAAGGGCAAGGCGGACGGCTACGACATCTACCGGCCGTGGACGGACATGATGCAGTCGATCCACAAGCCGTTCATCTGCGCGGTGAACGGCTACTGCGTCGGCGGTGGCTGGCATCTGGTGGCCGACTCCGACATCATCATCGCCGCCGACAATGCGCAGTTCCTGGATACGCACGTCAACCTCGGCCTGATCAACGGCGTCGAGTCCGCCGGACTGGCCCGGAAGATGCCTTACGGCATCGTGATGCGGATGGTGATGGAAGGCCGCCGCTTCCGCGTCAGCGCGCAGCAGGCCTACCAGTGGGGTCTCGTCTCCGAGGTCGTCGCGCCCGACAAGCTCATGGACAAGGCCTGGGAAATCGCCACGCACATCGCCGAGGAAGCCGCGCCGCTGGCCGTCCAGGGTTCCAAGAAGGCGATGCTCGGCGCCATGGAACGCACCCTGAGCGAGGGTGTCGCCTACACGTGGGAGGTGCTCTCGGACATCCGGGACTCCGCCGACACCGTGGAGGGAATGCGCTCGTACGTCGAGAAGCGCAAGCCGAACTTCACCGGCAGGTGACCTGCCGGCAACGCATGGAAAGCCGATTCGACATCGAGGACGCCGCGTTTCGCGCCCTCGTGCGCGAGTTCGTCCGCGACAACCTGCCGGCGGACATGGCCTGGCGCACCCGGCACCGCAGCTTCTACGGCGGCCACCGGGACATCATGGCCTGGAGCAGGATCCTCGCGCGCAACGGCTGGGCGGTGCCGCACTGGCCCGTCGAGCACGGCGGCACCGGGTGGACCGCGGCGCAGTTGCACATGTTCCACGAGGAGACCAGGCGCGCCGATGCTCCACCGCTTCCCTACCAGGGCCCCTACCTGGTGGGCCCGGTGCTCATCGCGGTCGGTTCGGACGAGCAGAAGCGCCGCTTCCTGCCGCGCATCGCCAGCGGCGAGGACTGCTGGTGCCAGGGGTTCTCGGAACCAGGCGCCGGATCGGACCTCGCGTCGCTGCGCACGACCGCATTGCGCCGCGCCGACCACTACGTCGTCAGCGGGCAGAAGCTGTGGACCAGCGCCGCGCACGAGGCGGACTGGGGGTTCTTCCTGGTGCGCACCGATCCCTCGGCACGCCCCCAGCAGGGCATTTCCTTCCTGCTGATCGACATGCGGTCGCCCGGCGTCACCGTGCGTCCGGTGATTCTCCTCAACGGCGAGCACCACGTGAACGAGGTCTTCCTCGACGAGGTGCTGGTCCCCGCCGCCAACCTGGTGGGCGAGGAGAACAAGGGATGGCACTACGCCAAGACGCTCCTCGGCGCCGAGCGTACCGTCAGTGCCGAGGTGTACTGGTCGGAGAACGAACTGGCCAAGCTCAAGGAAATCGCGCGGCGCGAGCGCGTGCGCGGCACCGCACTGATCGACGACGAGGCCTTTCGCCGGCGCCTCGCCTACCTGGAGATCGAGCTGCGCGCGCTGCGCTATTCGGTTCTGCGGGTGTCCGCCGGCGAGCCGGATCCGGTGCCGGAGGGGGCAATCACCTCGGCGTTGAAGCTGCGCGGCTCCGAGCTGATGCAAAAGGTCGCCGAACTTCAGGTCGAAGCGCTCGGTCCGAAGGCAATGCGCTACTTCGATGCCGCCGAGTTCCCCGTCAGCGACGCGGCGCATGCGGACGACCCCTCGTGGCCCGCCTATGCCATCGCCAAGACGGGCGGCCAATTGACGTTGCGCGCAGCGACGATCGCCGGTGGTGCCAGGGACGTGCAGAAGAACATCATCGCCAAGCTCGCCTTCGGCCTGTAGCCGCCCCTCCGCCACCACCGAGTTCGACCCGCCGTGATCGACTTTCAACTGACCGGCGAGCAGGTCATGCTGCGCGAGGTCGCCGCGCGTTTCGTCCGCGAGCACCTGGGCATGGCAGCCTACCGGCGCAGCGCCGCCTCGCCGCTGGGTTTCGACGCCGCAACCTGGCAATCGTTCGCCGACCTGGGATGGCTGGCCCTGCCGGACGAGCG
>JAEUOS010000159.1 GCA_016790695.1 Burkholderiales bacterium | reverse complement strand
GAGCCGGAGCCGGCGGTGGCCCGGCCCGACGGCGCGGTCGCGCTGGCGGCGCCGCTGCAGGGCACGGTGGTCGCGCTCGACGTCGCCCCGGGCCAGGCGGTGCGGCGCGGCGCGCAGATCGCGGTGCTCGAGGCGATGAAGATGGAGCACGTGGTGCAGGCGAGCGTGGCCGGCACCGTGCAGGCGGTGCTGGTGGCGCCCGGCGCGACCCTGCAGGAAGGGCAGGCGATCGCCTACGTGATGCCCGGCGAGGACGCCGGGGCCGCGGTGCAGGCGGCCGCCGACGTCGATCCCGCGCACGTGCGCGCCGACCTCGCCGAGTCGTTCGCGCGCCATGCGCTGACCGGCGACGCGGCGCGGCCGCAGGCGGTGGCGCGGCGCCGCGCGACCGGGCAGCGCACCGCGCGCGAGAACATCGCGCAGCTGTTCGATCCCGGCAGCTTCGTCGAGTACGGCGCGCTCGCGATCGCGGCGCAGCGGCGCCGGCGCGAACTCGACGACCTGATCCGCAACACGCCGGCCGACGGCGTGGTCGCCGGCATCGGCAGCATCGACGCCGCCGCGTTCGGCCCCGAGCGCGCGCGCGCGATGGGCATCATCTACGACTACACGGTCCTGGCCGGCACCCAGGGCCACATGAACCACAAGAAGCAGGACCGCATGCTGCGCCTGGCCGAGCGCCTGCGCCTGCCGGTGGTGCTCTATGCCGAGGGCGGGGGCGGCCGCCCGGGCGACACCGACCGCCTCGGCATGACCGGCCTCGACGGCCACACCTTCGCGCAGTTCGCGCGGCTCTCGGGCCTGGTGCCCCTGGTCGGCGTGGTCTCGGGCCGCTGCTTCGCCGGCAACGCGGCGCTGCTCGGCTGCTGCGACGTCATCATCGCGACCGCCAATGCCTCGATCGGCATGGGCGGCCCGGCGATGATCGAGGGCGGCGGGCTCGGCGTCTACCACCCCGACGAGGTCGGGCCGGTGGCGTTCCAGGCGCCCAACGGCGTGATCGACATCGTGGTCGCGGACGAGGAGGAGGCGACGGCGGCGGCGCGCAAGTACCTGTCGTATTTCCAGGGCCGGCGCGCGACCTGGTTCTGCGCCGACCAGCGCCGGCTGCGCCACGCGATCCCCGAGAACCGGGTGCGCGCCTACGACATCCGCGCGCTGATCGACCTGATCGCCGACGACGACTCGGTGCTCGAACTGCGCCGCGCCTACGGCACCGGCATCATCACCGCGTTCATCCGCATCGAGGGCGCGCCGCTGGGCCTGATCGCGAACAATCCGCAGCACCTCGGCGGGGCGATCGACGCGGCGGCGGCCGACAAGGCCGCGCGCTTCATGCAGCTGTGCGACGCGTTCGACATCCCGATCCTGTCGCTGTGCGACACCCCGGGGTTCATGGTCGGGCCCGAGGTCGAGAAGACCGCGCAGGTGCGCCGCACCTGCCGCATGTTCGTCATCGGCGCCAGCCTGTCGATCCCGTACTTCACCGTCGTCGTGCGCAAGGGGTACGGGCTGGGCGCGCAGGCGATGGCCGCCGGCGGCTTCCACGAGCCGGTGTTCACCGTCGCCTGGCCGACCGGCGAGTTCGGCGGCATGGGGCTCGAGGGCTACGTGCGCCTCGGCTACCGCAAGGAGCTGGAGGCGATCGCCGACCCCGCCGAGCGCCAGCGCTACTACGAGTCGATGGTCGCGAAGCTCTACGAGAACGGCAAGGCGCTGTCGATCGCCTCGGTGCTGGAGATCGACGAGGTGATCGACCCGGCGGAGACGCGGCGCTGGGTGACGGCGGGCCTGGCCGCGGCCGGCGCGCCGGCGCCGCGCGCCGGCCGCAAGCGGCCCTGCGTCGACGTCTGGTAGGCCGGCGCCCGGCGCGGCGCGCGGCGCCGCCGAACCGGTATGCTGCGGGTCTTGCACACGGGGTCCGGGTGACGGCATGGCGGGGAACGACGAGGGCGGGTTCGGGGTCAACGACTGGCGCAGGCTGCTGCGCGCGCTCGGCGAGGATCCGCTGCGCCAGGGGCTCGAGGAGACGCCCGAGCGCGCCGCGCGCGCGTGGGCGCACTGGACCCGCGGCTACGCGGAGGACCCGGCCGCGATCCTCAAGACCTTCTCCGACGGCGGCGAGAACTACGACCAGCTGATCGTGGTCAAGCGCATCCCGGTGTACTCGCATTGCGAGCACCACCTGGCGCCGTTCTTCGGCCACGCGGCCGTCGGCTACCTGCCGACCGGGCGCATCGTCGGCCTGTCCAAGCTGACCCGGCTCGTCAACTGCTTCGCGGCGCGCCTGCAGGTGCAGGAACGCCTGACCCAGCAGATCGCCGAGGCGCTGCGCGAGCACCTGCAGCCGCGCGCGGTCGGCGTGATCCTGCGCTGCCGCCACATGTGCATGGAATCGCGCGGCATCGCGGTCGCCGGCGAGGAGACGGTCACCTCGGCGATGCTGGGCGACCTCAAGCACGACCAGGCGCAGCGCGCCGAGTTCCTCGCGCTGGTCGAGTAGGCGCGGCCGCGGGCGGCCTCAGTTGATCAGGCGCTGCAGCAGCCCGTTGGTGCCGGCCAGGCGCTCCGAGAGCAGGCCGACGATCGCGTAGTGCAGCGCGTTGGCGAGCTGCGGGTCGCGCGCCTCCATCTCGGCCAGCTTCTCCTTGGTGAGGATGAAGGCCTGCACGGTGCCGTCGGCCACCGCCGAGGCGCTGCGCGGCTGGTTCAGGTACATGCCGATCTCGCCGATCATCGTGCCCATGGTCATCGAGCGCAGGCGGATCGAGCGGCCGTCCGGGAAGGTCAGGCGCACGGTGACGCGGCCGGACTCGATGAACACGATCTCGGTCGGCGGACCGCCCTGGCGCACCAGGTACTCGCCCTCGTGGTAGGTGCGCGGCTCGAGGTAGGCCATGAAGGCCTCGAGGCGGGCGCCGGCCGGCAGCGCGGCGCCGATGCGGTCCCAGATCGAGATGTCGCCGCGGATCTGGGTGTCGCCGTTGCCCGCGAGCAGCTTCTCCTCGCAGTGCTCGAGCGCGATGTCGAGGTCGGCGTAGAAGGTCACGTGCACCGAGGCCGGGTCGAGGCCGGCCTGGCGGAACTGCGCCTCGATCGGCTCGTGCATGCGGGTGAAGATCAGCTCGCAGTTGTTGCGCTCGCAGTACATGTGGATCTTGGCGAACGCCGACATCGCCGACGAGTCGATCGCGGGCACGTCGCGGAAGTCGAGCAGCAGGTGGCGCAGCGGCTGCGGGCCGGGCCGCGCGATCATCTGCTGGATCTGGGTCAGCACCGAGTAGGCGGTGCCGAAGAAGATGAAGCCCTCGAGCTTGATGACGCGGATCGCGTCGCCCTTGGCCTTGAGGAGTTCCTGCGCCGCCAGGCTGCGGTCGACGTTGCTGCGGTACTCGGCGCCGGAGAGTTCCTGCCGGATCACGCGCACGCGGCTGTAGCTGAGCACGAAGATCGCCATCGCCACGGCGACGCCGACGGTCACCCCGGGCAGGATGCCGGCGCCGCCGATGACGGCGACGATCAGCGCGACGATCATGTAGTCCTGGCGCGGCAGCTTCTTCCAGCCGTCGTAGAGCCATTCGATGATGAGGCCCGCGCCCATCGAGAACAGCAGCCCGCCGAGCACCGCCTTGGGCATGTAGGCGAGGAGCGCCGTGCCGGCGAGCAGCGCGCCCAGGCACATCAGCGCCGCGGTCAGGCCGATCAGGCGGCTGTTCGCGCCCATGCGAAAGCCGAGCAGCGAGGCCGAGAGGGCGTGGAAGCCGACCGCGCCGCCCAGCAGGCCCGAGGCCATGTTGGCGAGGCCGGTCGCGCGCAGTTCGCGGTTGATGTCGAGATCGCCGCGGGTGGCCAGTTCGAGCCCGCTGGCGTTGAGCAGCAGCGCGACCACGCTCACCAGGATGATGGCGGCGAAGGTCGGCGCCTGCGCGGCGAGCAGGCCCCAGCCCTCCGCGGGCAGGCGCGCCCAGGCCGGCAGGTTGAGGCCGCCGGTGTGGTCCGGGAACGGGCCGAGCAGCAGGCCGGCCGCCTGCGCGTCCGGCATGCTGATGCCGAAGGCGACCAGGCCCAGGTGGTAGAGCAGCACCGCGCCGAACAGCAGGCCCGGCACCAGGAGCGCGTGGCTGAACCGGCGCAGGATCAGCACCAGGCTGATGCCGAAGGCCAGGCCCGGGAGCCAGCGCGCCGCCACCATCGGCGCGGCCAGGGTCTCGAGCGAAAGCTTGCCGAACGGCACGCCGGTGAGCACCGGGCCGGCGCCGACCAGGATCAGCAGACCCGAGCCGCCCAGGAAGCCGCCGATCACCGGATAGGGGATGAAGCGCACCAGCGCGCCGAGGCGATAGACGCCGAGGCCGTAGAACACCAGGCCGGCGATGAGGGCGGCGATGTTGGTGCAGGCGAGCACGAGCAGGATCACCAGTTCCGGACGCGCGGTCGCGGCCATCGAGGTCGCGAGCGTGGTCGCCATCACGCCGATGATCACCGCCGGCCCGTCCTGCACCTGCGCCACCGCGCCGGGGTAGGTCGACAGCCAGGCGACCACCGCCGCCAGGACGGCGCCGCCGATCAGGATCACCTCGAGCGCCGGCGCGATGCCCGCGTTGAGCGTGGTGGGCATGACCAGGGTGACCATCGCCGCCGATCCGAGGATCGTGCGGATGCCGGCGATCAGGCCAGCGGAAATGCTGGTCACCAGCCGCTGCATGTTGTCGGCCATGATGTGGCGCTTGGTTCCCGGCGGGAGCGCGGGCTCCCGGTATGATGCTCGGCCGCAACGGAGCGCGCGCCGGCGGGCGAACCCGCGGGAGCGTCTCCTTCCTCTTTCTCTCGACTGCTGTTTTGTTGACGCACCGCTTGATGCGGTTTATGTGTCGATTATATGGTTATTCGCGGGGGAAATAGCGTCATGACACAGCAAGGAATGGGGATGGATATCGCGGCATTGAACGCGCGCCTGGCGCCGCTGTTTCCGGGCCTGCTCGGGATGCGGCTCACGCAGGCGTCGCAGGTGCAGGTGGTGGCCGAACTGACGGTCCGGCCCGAGCTGTGCACGAGCGGGGAGATCCTGCACGGCGGCGCGATCATGGCCTTTGCCGACACCCTCGGCGCGGTCGCCACGGTGGTGAACCTGCCGGCCGGCACGCGCACGGTGACCGTCGAATCCAAGACCAACTTCATCGGCGGCGCGCCGGTCGGCGCCACGGTCACCGGCGAATGCACGGCGCTGCATCGCGGCAGGACCACGATGGTGTGGCAGACCGTGGTGCGCGACGCGCGCGGCCGGACCGTCGCCGTGGTGAGCCAGACCCAGCTCGTGCTGCCCGCGTAGGGGCGCCGCGGCGGGTCCGGCGCGGGCACGCAGGGCGTGCCCGCGCCTACACGAAATCCGTGCGCGGGGGAAGTGGCGCGTGCCCGAAATGGTTGGCGCGAACGGGCTATTTCACCGGTGCGGCGCGTCGCCCATAATCGAAAAGTCAAAAAGGTTGGCGAAATCCGGCCTGTTTGGCGGAAGGGTTTCGCAAGCAATTGTTTTGAAACGAGTTTCCGGCGACGATAGGAGGCGGTCATGGAGTTGACCTCGATAGCCCGGCGCGTGCAGTCACGCTGGCGCGGCTTCCTTGCCTCCCGCCTGTCCCGGCGTGCCGCGCGCCCCGCGGCGACGCCGCCGTCGCGCAAGAAGCCCCTGTTCGAGGCGCTCGAGCCGCGCCTGCTGCTCTCGGCCACGCTGCCGGGTGCCGAGGAAGCGGCCGGCGCCGGCCTGCGCACGGTGCAGGATGCGGCCGGCGCGGCGCTCGCCACCCTGAACCTCGACCGCTCCGTGCCGCGCGTGGTCGGCCTGGCCGGCGGCAACGCGCTCGTCGGCACCGGCGCGGACAGCGTCTGGCGCATCACCGGCGCCAATCGGGTCGAACTCGGCGGCACCACCTACGACGACGTCGCGTGGCTGGTCGGCAGCGAGAACAACGCCGACACCTTCGTGCTGGCGGTCGGCGGCAGCCTCTCGGGCGGCATGCACGGCGGTCCCGGCGGCTTCGACACCCTGGTGATCGAGGGCGGCAGCTTCACCGACACCCGCTATCGTGCCGACGGCCCGGATTCGGGCACGGTCACGCTCGACGGCCGCAGCGTCGCCTATGCGGGGCTGGAGCCGGTGGTCGACAACTCGGTGGCCGCGATCAAGTCCTTCAGCGTGGGCAGCGCGCCGCCGCTGGGGAGCGCGGGCGACGACGCGATCCGGATCGTCGCGGCCGGTGCCGGCGAGGTGCTGATCGACAGCCTCAACGCGACCTTCGAAGACCACACGGTCAAGGTCCCGACCGCGCGCCTGGACCTGAGCACGGGCGCGGGCGCGGACTCGATCCGGCTCGATCTCCTCGAGTTCCCGTACCTGATCACCATCGACGCCGGCGAAGGCGTCGACACGATCGACCTCACGACCCGGACCGAGCCGATCGCGGCCCTGCGGTTCTCCGATGGCAGCCTGGTGCTGTTCGACGGCGAGCACCGGGCGATCGTCCGCAATGCCGAGAACGTGCTCGGCGCCGTGATCACCGAGCAGGGGATCCCGCAGTGGCTCGAGCAGGGGCCCGGTCCGGTCATCAACGCGCAGGTGCAGGGCATTCCGAACCGGCCGGTCAGCGGCGCGGTGCAGGCGATCGCCCAGCATCCGTTCCAGGACGGCGTGATCTTCATCGGCTCGGCTGCCGGGGGCATCTGGCGCACGCTCGACGGCGGCACCAACTGGCTGCCGCTCACCGACGAATTCCCCTCGCTGGCCATCGGCGACATCACGATCTCCGACTGGGACGCCGACGGCAACCCGCTCGCGGCCGGCACGCCGCTCGACAAGCTGGTCATCTACGCGGGCACCGGGAAGTTCAGCAACTCCGGCGACGGCGGTTCCAACATCGGCATGCTCAAGTCGGTCAACGGCGGCGCGTCGTGGTCGCTGGTGGGCGCGACCGCGCTGGCCGGGCTTCCGATCACGGCGGTGGTGCCGGTGGGCGCCAACGACGTGCTGGCCGCGGCGCTCGACAAGTCGGTGCTGACGCTCGATGCCAACGGGCGCGCGTCCCTGTCGCGCGACGGCATCCTGGTCGAGGACGTGCGCCGCGAAGGCGGGGTGTTCCGCAGCACCGACGGCGGCGCGACCTGGTCGAATCTTTCGGAACTCGGCACCGCGGGCCTGCCGGACGGCCCGGTGACCGACCTCGTCGCCGAACCCGGAAATCCTGCGCGACTCTATGCCGGGGTGGCCGGCGTCGGCGTCTACCGCAGCGACAACGGCGGCCTGACCTGGAGTGCGACCGCCGGCGCGCTGCCGTTCGCATCCAGCGCTTTCCGCATCGTGGTTTCCGTGGGCGGCACGGCCGACCCCGCCACCACGAATCGTCCGCTGTATGCGGCGGCGATCCACGATCGCGCGCTGATCACCGCGGTGGCCGCGGCGGGCACGTCGACGCTGACCGTCGACCGGCCGGACATCTTCGAAGTGGGCGACACGCTGTTCGTCGCCAACGTCGACGTCTCCGGCGCCGGCGCGTTCGACGCCAACCAGTGGGAGCGCTTCGGCGCCTCCGGCAGCCGCGTCACGATCTCGGCCATCAACCGCGCGACCGGCGTGATCACCCTGGCCGAGCCCCTGGTCAGCGAGCACGGGGTGGGGCGCCTGGTCACCGCGTTCAAGGAACGCGCCTCGGGCATCTATCGGTCGGCCGATCTCGGCGCGACCTGGGTCAAGATGGGATTCGCCGGCGACGGCGACGGCACGCTCAACCCCGGCGCGCAGGCGGTGAAGAACTTCGCGCTCCTGGCCGATCGCACCAACCCGAACCTGGTCTACGCCAGCGGCGACCGCCAGCCCAACTCGAGCAGCGCCGGAAACCTGATCGGCGCACAGCAGCCGACCGGACGCATCTTCGCGGGCACCTTCGCGCCGGGCGGCAGCACCTGGGCCGCGGTGACCGACAACAACGCGGGCGGGACCGCGCCGCACGCCGATTCACGCGAACTGGTGTTCGATCGCAACAACAACGTCCTCCAGGGCGACGACGGCGGGATCTATCGCCTGCAGTCCCCGGGAACCCCGGGCGCGGTGTGGCAGTCCCTGGTCGGCAACCTGCGCGTCAACGAGGTGCGCTCGCTCGCCTACGACCCGATCAACAACATCTACAACATCGGCAGCCAGGACACGGGCAGCTCGGTGCAGGTCACGGGCCTGCCCGACCCGGTCGACTCCGACGGCGACGGCATCCCCGACGATGCCGCGACGCGCTTCGTGTGGCGGCAGACGCCGGCGACCGACAATGGCGGCGCCATTGCCAAGACCATGGTGGGCGACGGCAATTCGCAGGCGGTCATCGTCACCACCGCGGGGCGCGACCAGCGCGACAACGACGGCGACAACGACATCGACGAGGCCGACGAGACCGGAACCCGGGTGTTGCGCTTCACGATGGGCAACACCTGGACCCGCCTGATCCGGCAGGACTTCGACGCCGCCGGCAACGACGTGACGCCGCCGACCACCGTGGTCGGCGGCTTCCATACCAACACGTTCGGCGGGCCCATGGTCCGGGTGGTGAACGGATCGAACGTCCGCTCGCTGGACCAGCAGGTCGGCCTGCGTCTGCTGCCGACCGATCCCGTGTTGTCCGGCCTGACGGCGGCCGATGCCGCCGCCGGCTTCACCACCATCCCGATCGCCGTCAATGCCGTCGACGATCTGTTCATGCTGATCGGCCTGAACTCCCTCTACGAGAGTTCCGACCGGCTCGAAACCGTCACCGAGGTCCAGACGCCGCCGGGCGCGGCGCGCATTTCGGCGCTGGCCTACGGCGGCACGAGCCGGATGGAGGGGGCGCCGACGCTGGACTTCGCGGTCGGCGCGACCAAGACCATCACGCGCAGTGCGGGGCTGTGGAGCGACGAGGGCTTCGTCACGGGAATGCGCATCACCGTCACCGGTGCCGGCGCGAACAACGGCACGTTCATGATCCAGAACGTCGCCGGCGACACGCTCACGCTGAGCGGCTCGGCGGCGATCAGTGCCGCGGAGGACGTGTCCGGCGCCGGCATTTCCGCGCCCAATCCGGGCGCCACCATGGTCGCGCGCTTCAACAAGGTGTACGTGCGCCCGCACGACACCTTCGATCTCGGGTTCGTCGAGCACACCGTCGCAGGCGCCACGCAGATCCGCTCGCTGGTGTTCGATCCGGACAACTGGCGCACCGCGTATGCCGCCGACGCGAAGAGCGTGTTCCGCACCGTCGACGGCGGCGCCAACTGGGAGCTGATCTCCGAGAAGCTCGCGGCGCCGGCACTGCAGAGCCTCGAGATCGTGCGCGGCGACAGCGGCACCAAGGTGCTTCTGGTCGGGACCGAACTGGGCGTCTACCGCACGCTGGATCCGACCCCCGGCGGCGCCTGGACCGAGTTCGGGCGCGATCTTCCGAATGCGCTCGCGCGCGATCTGGTGTTCGCCGAGCGTGCCGGCGACACGCCCGACGTGCTCGCCGCCGGGCTGCTGGGGCGCGGCGTGTTCACGCTCTCCGGCAATGCCAGCGCGATGATCGACGATGCCAGCGTCCTGCGCATCGACGGCACCGGCAACGACGACCTGATCCGCGTCGCCCGAAGCGCCCAGAACGCGTCGCTGGTCGAGGTGTTCGTCAACGGCAGCCTGCCGCTGTTCACCGCGCCCTTGAGTTCGTTCCAGCGCATCGACGTGTTCGGACTGAGCGGGTTCGACACGCTCGAGGTCGACAGCACCCACGGCGCATTGTCGATTCCCGACGGCATCCGGTTCGACGGCGGCATCGGCGACGACACGCTGCACCTGGTCGGCGCGCCGATCAGCGACAGCGGCGAGACGGTCAACGGCAGCGAGACCACGCTCACGGTACTCGACTCGCAGTCGCTGAAGTCGCAGGCGATCACCTACCTCAACGTCGAGACCGTCGACAACGACCTCCCCGAATCCGGCATCCTGAACCTGCTCGGCGACGGGCTCGAGGGATTGTTCGCGTGGCTCAACCTGCTGGCGACGCAGGGTGCCGAGACCGAGATGGCGGTGCTCGGCAATTCCCTGCCGCGCGCGCTGACCGGCGCGCCCGCCACCAGCCCGCCGCCGGCCGAGGACCCCTGGCCCGAAGCGCCGGCGGGACTGGGGCTGGTGCAGGAAAGCGGCGCGGGTTTCAGCCGCCTGGTCGAGTCCGGGACCGGGGCCTTCAGCCTCAGCGACATCGGCGGCGGCATCGCGACCCTGGACGCGTTGCGCGACGCGCTGGACGGGCTCGACGGGACGGCGGGCAACGTCAGCTATGCGCTGGTAGGCGGCAAGCCGGTGTTCGATTTCCAGTTCGCCAAGCGCCTGAGCGGGGCGGCGGATCTCGACACGGATTTCGCGTTCCTCGGCGGCACGGTCGATCTCGACGGCGTGCTGCGCATCGGCGCCGAGGTCGTCGTCGACATCCGGTTCGGCGTCGACGACAACGGCTTCTTCATCGACACGGCGGCCCGCGAGAATGAACTGGTCGTCCGCGACATCGCGCTCGAAGGCGGCGCAAGCGCCAGCGGCGACTTCGGCTTTCTCGAGGTCGGGCTCGACATCACCGGGCTGACGGTCGCCGACCAGGTGCAGTTCGCCGTGGACCTCGACAAGTCCGGCGGCGGCGGCAGGATCCGCTTCGCCGACCTCGCCGGCGCGCTTGCGCCGCTGATCGACGTATCGGTCGCGGGCGATCCGGGCGGTGCCGACGTCGTGCTGGAGGCGCGCGCGCACGCCCGCGCGATCGATCTCGGGTCGGGCTCGATCGATCTCGGCGACGCCGAGGTCACGCTGACCTGGGCCGACGTCGCCCAGCCGACTGCCGCGACCGTCAGCGCGAGCGCCGGGCTGGGGCAGGATCTGATCGACTTCCTGCGCGTCAATCCGGCGCAGCTGCTCGAGCAGCTGCGCACGCTGCAGGAGTTCTCGGTCAGCTTCAATGGGGTCGAGGTTCCCCTGCTGCAGGACTCGCTGGGCCAGATCATCAATGTCCTCGAGACCATCAACGACGAGATCATCGATCCGCTGACCAACCCGGTCAGCGGCACGGTGAATTTCGGCACCTTGCAGGATCTGTTGCGCCGTCTCGCGCGCCAGCTCGGGGTCGATCCCGACGAGCTCAACCTCGCCTACGATTCCGTTTCCAGGGAACTGACCTGGGACCTGTCGCTCGGCAAGTCCTTCAGCGTCTCGGAGAACCTCGACCTCGGCTTCGATCTCGAAAGCGGCCTGGCCGACCTCGAGATCGGCAGCGTGGCGACGGTGAGCGGCGACCTCGATCTCGACCTGACGGTCGGCATCGATCTGGGCGACCTGCTGTCGTTTCCCGCGGACCCCGGCAAGTGGGTCTTCATCAAGAACCCGACCGCGGCCGCGAGCCTGGCGATCGCGGCCTCGGACATCGATGCGACGGCGCGATTCGGCTTCCTGTCCATCGGCATCGTCGACGGATCGGCCGAGGCCAGCGGGACCTTCACGCTCGGCCTGCAGGACCCGACTCCGGCGGACGGTCGCATCAACCTCGGCGAGCTGCTGGCCGCGCTCGGCGCGCCGCAGGCCGCCTTCAGCGGCAGCGCCAATCTCGACCTGCCGGTCAGCGCGCCGTTCCTCGGCATCACGCCGAGCGCGGCGACCGCGATCAGCATCGACTGGCCCGACGTCACGGATCCCGAGACGATCAGCGTCGTGGTGCCGAACCTGCTCGAGAACAGCCTCGGCAACTTCACCAACATGGACGCCGGCACGCTGGTCAGCCTGCTCGGCCAGATCACCAGCTGGCTCGAAGGGCTCGAGGCCGACCTCGGCGACGTCGACGTGCCGTTCGTCGGCCAGGCGCTCGACGGCCTGTTCCAGTTCTCGGCGCTGTTCCGCGACTCGCTGCTGTTCGACGCGAACGAGGCGACGCCCGATCCGAACGACGGCACCGCCAAGCTGCTCGACGCCGACAACCAGGCGACGTTCTCGACGGTGCAGGAACTCGCGGCCAAGCTCACCGAGATCCTCGGCGTCTCCGACATCGTCACCTACAACGCCGCCGACGAGACGCTCTCGATCACCCTGTCGCTGGGCAACGTGTCCAGCACCACCAATTTCGGCGATGTCGAGGTGCCGCTCGACTTCGACCTCGTCGACCTCGCGCCGCTGGCCGAGATCGCGACCAGCGGCAGCGTGCGCCTGTCGGCCGGCGGCGGCATCACGCTCACCGTCGGGGTCTACCTCGGCAACGAGGGCGCGGTCACGCTGAGCGACGGCACCCTGCTCGCCGACCTGGCCGACGGGGTCGCGATCAGCCAGGCCCTGGTGATCGCGGCGGAGGCCGAGGCGCGCACCACCTACGGACGGCTGTCCGAGGATGCGCGGTTCCGTCTCGAGCGCAACGGCGCCGCGGCGGTGGAGATCGTGGTGCCGTACGCGGCGGCGCAGGGCAATGTCACGCTGGCCGACCTCGTGGCCGACATCGGCGCCGCCCTCGGCGCGAGCGCGCTGGCCGGGCTGGTGACGGTGAGCATCGACGACAAGGGCACGGCCGACAACGCGGCCGACGACCAGATCGTCTTCACCGGCAACGGCACGACGACCTCGCTCAAGCTCACGGCCGGGCCCTCGGATCCGGCGGTGCGCGAACTGGGCTTCGCGGCCAGCCAGACGGCCACGGGCGAAGGCGGCGTCTACAGGATCGCCGCCACCGTGCCGGGGCTGGTCGGTCGCAGCAGCGCGGACGCGACCTTTGCCGTCAATCTCGGCGGCACGGTCACCAACGTCACCGTCGCCGGGTCCGACCTGCGCGCCAACCGCAACATCGTCGACCTGGTGGCGGACGTCGACAAGGCGCTCGGCAACGCCGGGCTCGGCAGCCAGGTCGACGTCACCTCGCAGGGCCGCAAGCTGGTCTTCAAGGCGCTCGGCACGCCGTCGTCCTTCTCGATCACCGCCAGCGGCGCGGCGCGCACCGAGCTCGGGCTCGCGGCCGCGGCCAGCGGCGTCTCGGCCGACATCGTCATCACCACCCGCGACGGCAGCAGCCACAACATCGTGCTCGACGGCATCACCACGCTCGGCGGGGTGGTGACGGCGATCGAGACCGGCACCGGCGGCCGCGTCGACGTCCAGTATTCGGACGACAGCACGCGCCTGCTGCTCATCGACACCAGCGCGGGCAGCGGGGCGTTCCTGATCCGCAACGCGGTGGGCTCGAATGCCGCGAGCGACCTCGGCATCCTGCGCGCGACCGTGCTCACGCCCGAGGGCGGGACACCGACCGGCGACGCGGCCGTGCCCGAGGACCGCATCGAGAGCGGGCTCCTGGGCGGCGTCGACCCGCTCGACCGCGTGTTCCTGCGCAACACCCAGGCCGCGGCCGGCATCGCCTTCTCGACCCCGACCCCGGTGGCTGCGACCGCGCAGTTCGGCTTCGTCGGCATCGAGGCCGAAGGCGAGGTCGACCTCACCGGCGGGGTGTCGATCGGCCTCAAGCTGCCGAGCGCGAGCGACTTCGATCCCAACGCGCGCATCTCGCTGCGCGACATCCTCGACAACCTCGACAACCTCGGCGGCTTCATCGACGGCCCGGAGTTCACCGGCGGCGGCACGCTCGACTTCGGCGTCGACATCGACCCGGCGTTCCCCGGCATCAACACCGCGGCCGACCCGCGCCTGACCATCACCGTCAACGACCTCGGCGACCTGATCGCGGGCATCGACGGCGCCTACGCGATCCAGACCACCGGTTTCGACGAGCTCGTCAATTTCGACGACATCGGCTTCGACGACATCGTCGCGGCGCTGCAGGCGCTGGTCGACTTCCTGGTCCAGTTCGAGGAACTCGAGTTCCTCCAGGCCGACATTCCGGTCATCAACGTCAGCATCGCCGACGTGCTCGCCTTCGCCGGCGACTTCGCCGATGCGCTCGACGAGGTCGAGGCCAATCCGGCCGCGACGATCCAGGTGCTCGAGTCGAAGCTCAAGGAGGCGCTCGGCATGCCGCAGTCGAGCGACCTGCTCACGCTCGACCTGGTCGACGGCAGCATCCTGCGCATCGACCTCAACTTCTCGCCCGGGTTCTCGTCCTCGCTGCCGATCGACCTCGCGCTGCCGATCTCCTCGGACATCATCGACCTGTCGGGCAACGCGAACCTGCGCGCCGACGGCGCGCTCGACCTGCGCCTGGCGGTCGGCATCGACCTCGACAACCTCGGCAGCTTCTGGCTGTTCGAGGACACCGGCATCCGCGGCGCGCTCGACGTCAACAACACCCCGGGCAACAGCGCCGACGACGTCGCGCTGCGCGCCGCCGCCGAGGACATCGCCTTCACCGCCGCGCTCGGCGGCCTGGGCGCGCGCGTCATCGGCGGCGAGGCCGAGATCGTCGCCGACCTCGACGTGGGCCTGAAGAGCGCGGCGATGACCGCGGGCAGCGGCGGCAACCGCCGCATCCTGCTCGCCGACGCGCTGGGCAATCTCGGCGACGTGCTCGACCTCGGCCTGAGCGGCGAGGTCAACGGCGAGCTGCCGGTCTACTTCCCGACCGAGTCGTCCTACCGCGGCGACATCCTGATCGGCGGCGAACTCTCGCTCGACCTCGACGGCGGCCTCGCGGTCGGCGGCACGCTGACCGACCCCGGCGCGGTCGCCGACGGCTTCCTGCTGATCCCCGACGACATCTTCAACCTCGACCTGTCGCAGTTCTCGGCGCTCGACAACCTGCTGCTGATCATCGACGGTGTCGACGGCTTCCTCGGGCTGCTCGAGGACACCTTCAGCGGCGAGCTCGGCGGATTCTCGGTGCCGATCATCGGCGACCAGATGGGCGACGCCGCCAACGTCATCGCCGATTTCCGCGCCGGCTTCATCGCCGGCCTGCGCGACGCGGTCGAGACCGCGGCCACGCCGGACCAGAACTACATCTCGCAGCAGCTGTTCGACCTGCTGCACAACCACCTGCACATCCTCGCCGACCGCAACGACGACGGCCACGTGACCATCGCCGACATCGCGCTCGACACCAACGTCGACGATGCCGGCGTCGCGCCCGAGGATGTCTACATGCAGTGGAACCTCAAGCTGGGCGGCGTGCTGGTCGACGCCGGCGTCGGGCTCGAGTTCGACCTCGGCGTGCCCGGCCTCGGCTTCGAGACCCGCGGCTCGCTCGACATCACCGGCGACTGGCAGTTCGACCTGGGCTTCGGCGTCGGCATCTCGCGCGGCGGCTTCTACATCGACGTCTCCGACACCAACGAGCTGGAGGTCAACCTCGACGTCGACCTGACGGGCGCCGGGCTCACCGGCAAGCTCGCGTTCCTGCAGCTCGATGCCGACACCAATGTCGACGGCGACGGCAACCCGCTGACGGGCCTGGGCGCGACCTTCGGGGTCGACGTGCGCAACGGCAAGGGCGGCAGCCGGCTCGCGATCGGCGACCTCGGCGACATCGAGATCGACATCGGGGTTGCCGCCGAGGCGAACGTCGACATCGGGCTCGAACTGCAGCTGAACAGCGACCTCGTGCCCGGTGCCGACACGGTGTTCCCCAAGATCGTCGGCGACTTCGTCCTCGAATGGGGCATCGGCGACCGCGACGCCGGCGTGCTCGTCGGCTTCGACGCCATCGGCGACGCGCTCGCGGACGGCCTCAAGCTGGTCGAGTTCCAGGACGTCGGCATCGACCTCGGCACCTTCATCTCCGACTTCCTGTCGCCGATCGTCGAGCAGGTCAAGCAGTTCACCGAGCCCCTGCAGCCGCTGATCGACGTGCTGACCGCGCCGATCCCGGTCATCTCGGACCTCGCGGGCGAGCCCTACACGCTGCTCGACCTCGCGGCCGCCACCGGCTACGTCGATGCGGGGCTGATCTACGCGATCGCCGACGTGATCTCGTTCATCAACGACATCCCGGACCCGGCCGATGTCGGCAGCGTGATCCTCAATTTCGGCGACTTCACCATCTACGATCGGGCCGGCGGCAACACCGGCGCGTTCTCCGGCGGCGCCTTCGACCGCGGCGCGGTCGACCTGCCGAACCTCAGCGCGGACGACCTCAAGGACGCGATCAACTCGATCGACGCGGCGCCGGGCTCGAGCGCGGAGACCAGCAAGAGCTTCACCAACGGCCTGGCCAACGGCAACATCGGGGACTTCATCTCCTTCCCGCTGTTCCAGAACCCGTCGCAGCTGTTCGGGCTCCTGATGGGCGAGAACCCGTCGCTGATCGAGATCAACCTGCCGCCGCTGAGCTTCGAGCTCGAATACTCGCAGTTCTTCGTCATCTACGGCCCGCTCGGCGTGCGCATCTTCGGCAACCTCGGCGCCACCATCGACCCGCCGGCGTTCGGCTACGACACGCTCGGCCTGCGCGACTTCTTCGACAGCGACTTCCGTGATCCGCTGTCGCTGTTCAACGGGCTGTACCTTGCCAGCGACGTGCCGGTCGTCACCCTGACCGGCGGCCTCGGGGCGGCCGCCGAGATCAACCTGCTGGTCGCGCAGGCCGGCGTCGGCGGGCGCCTCGGCTTCGTCGTCGAGTTCGACCTGCACGACCCGGACGAGGACGGCAAGGTCCGCCTGTACGAACTGGCCAACAACTTCCTGAACGAGGCCAGGTACGGCAGCCCGGCGCTGGCGCCGCTGGCGATCTTCGACGTCTCCGGCTCGGTGTACGCCGAGCTCTTCGCCTACCTCAAGGTCGACCTGCTGCTGTTCTCGATCGACGAGGAATGGGTGATCACGCCCAAGCTGACCCTGGTCGACTTCGACATTCCGTTCACCCGCAAGCCGACGCTCGCCAACGAACTCGGCGACGGCGTGCTGCGCCTGAACATGGGCGAATTCGCCGGCAAGCGGCTCGAGGGCAACGAGAACGACATCGCCGAGAAGTTCTACGTCTCGCAGGTCGATGCCGACACCGTCAAGGTGTGGGCGCCGGACCTGGGCGTCACCGAAGCGCAGGCGCAGGAGTACGACGTCACCAGCCGCATCATCGCGCTCGGCGGCGAGGGCGACGACCTGATCGATCTCTCGGGCGTGACCGCGGCGCTGGACTTCGAGGTCGAGGGTGGCGCCGGCAACGACGTCATCAAGCTGGGCCTGGCCGGCAAGGGACGCGTCGAGGGCGGCGCCGGCGACGACGAGATCCATGGCAGCGACCAGAACGACATCCTGATCGGCGGA
>JAEUOS010000148.1 GCA_016790695.1 Burkholderiales bacterium | reverse complement strand
GCTCATGGGGGAGACGCTCCTTCTCGTGTTCGCATGCATGACGGACGCTGCCGCGCGGCGCACGCGCCGCGTTCCGCCTGGCGCGCAATGGTAACCCGCGCGCGCGGCCGCCGGCCGGCGCGGCCTCAGGCCCAGCCGTCGCGCCGCGCGGCCGCGTGCCAGGCGAGGAAGTCCTCGAACGCGCGCGCGGGAGGAAACGCCGGCGCGTAGCCCGCGTCGCGGCGGATGCGCTCGATGCTCATCGGCGAGCGCAGCGCCGCGTTGTTGCGCCCGATCGTGCATTCGTCGAGATCGTCGGTCAGTCGGTAGGAGAACGCCGGAAACCGTTCCTTCAGGCGCGCGCACCAGTCCGCGACCGACCAGCGCATGCCCGCGGAGAGGTGATAGACGCCCTCGGGCGAGGCCGGCAGGTCGAGCAGCGCCGCCAGGCCGCGCGCGACGTCCTGCGAGTACACCCAGTCGTCGGGGGCCTGGGCATGCACCACGGCCGCGCCGCCCGCCTCGGCCACGCCGAGCAGTTGCAGCGGCAGGCTCAGCGTGTCGCGCACGCCGGTCGCGTACTCCCAGCGGCCGAACACCGTCCCGAGGCGCGCCACCGTCAGATTGAGCCCGCGCGTGCCGCGGTAGCGCAGCCCGGTGCGCTCGGCGGCGAACTTGCTGATGCCGTACATGGTCTCCGGGAACACCGGGCTCGACACCTCGTCGAGCACCGCGCTCGCGCGCCCGGCCGCGCCGAAGATCGAGCCGGTGCCGAGTTGCACCACGCGCCGCACCCGGTGGCGCAGCGCCGCCTCGAGCACCTCGATCGTGCCCAGCACGTTGACCGAGAAGATCTCGCGCGCCGCGCGCTCCTCGCGCGCGCGATCCGCGGTGACGGCCGCGCCATGCGCGATGCGCGTGACCGGATGGGCGGCGAGCGCTGCATCGAGGTCGGCGGCGCTGCAGACGTCGCCCGCGATCATCGACAGGCGCCCGGGCAGGCGGTGCAGCGCCGCCGTCGCCGCGGCCGGCGGCGGCGACGGGCCGAACAGCACGACCTCCTCGCCGCGACCGAGCAGGAATTCGGCCAGATTGAGGCCGACGAAACCGGATCCGCCGGTGATCAGTGTGGTCAACGTCGCCTCCTCCTCGTCATGCCTGCGCCGCCTCGAGCCCCGCTGCCCGGATCGACCGCGCGCCGACGAAAGCCAGTCTACCCGAGGCGCCTGCCGTCGCCGGCACCGCCGGTGCCACGCGCCGCGGCCGCGTCGCGGCGGACACCGGGTCCGGCGCCGCTGCCGCGAAGCCGCCGGCCACCGCAGCGCACCCGGACTGATGCACTAGAATTCCCCTTCCCCCTCCGGTCGCCGAGGCATCGCAATGATGAGGAATTCCCGATGAGCGCCCTGCGCTACGAAACGCCAACCACGGCCGCCGCGGCCGCGACCCTGCTCGCCGCCGCCGGCGGCCCGGCACGCGTGCTCGCCGGCGGCACCGACCTCCTGATCCAGATGCGTTCCGGCATGGTCGCGCCCGAACTGATCGTCGACGTCAAGGGCATCCCCGAGATGACCGCGGTGGCCAGCGAGGGCGGCGCCTGGCGCATCGGCGCGGCGGTGCCGTGCATGGCGCTGGTCGACAACGCGGCCTTCGTCGCCGCCTGGCCCGGCGTCGCCGACGCGGTCAGGCTGATCGGCTCGATCCAGGTCAAGGGCCGCGCCAGCGTCGGCGGCAACGTCTGCAACGCCTCGCCGGCCGCGGACAGCGTGCCGGCGCTGATCGCCGCCGGCGCCATCGCGCGCGTGGTCGGCCCCGGCGGTACCCGCGAGGTGCCGGTGGCGGAGATCGCCAGCGGGCCGGGGCGCACCCACCTGGCGAAGGGCGAGATCGTCGCTTCCTTCCTGCTGCCGGCGCGCGCGCCGCGCTCCGGCGACGCCTACCTGCGCTTCACCCCGCGCACCGAGATGGACATCGCGGTCGTCGGCGTCGGCATCAACCTCACGCTCGACGCGGCCGGCGCCTGCACCGCCGCCCGCGTCGGCCTGGGCGCGGTGGCCGAGCGCGCGCTTCTTGTGCCCGAGGCTGCCGCCGCGCTCGTCGGCACGCGCGTCGACGATGCCGCGCTGGCGGCGCTGGCCGCCGCGGCGAGCGCCGCCTGCCGGCCGATCGACGACAAGCGCGGCACCAAGGCGTTCCGCATCAAGGTGGCCGGCGTGCTCGCGCGCCGCGCCGCCGCCATCGCGCTCGCGCGCGCCCGGGGAGCCCACTGAGATGGCCAAGCACCACGTAAGCACCACGATCAACGGCGATGCCGTCGAATTCCTCTGCGAGACCCGCCAGACCCTGCTCGACGTGCTGCGCGACGAGCTCGGCATGACCGGCACCAAGGAAGGCTGCGGCACCGGCGACTGCGGTGCCTGCAGCGTCACCGTCGACGGCCGGCTCGTCTGCTCCTGCCTGATGCTCGGCGTCGAGGCGCAGGGCAAGGCGATCGCCACCATCGAAGGCATGGCGCAGGGCAACCACCTGCACGTGCTGCAGCGCAAGTTCCTCGAGCACGCCGCGCTGCAGTGCGGCATCTGCACGCCCGGCTTCCTGATCGCGGCGCGCGCGCTGCTCGAACGCAACCCCGACCCCACCGAGGAGGAGGTGCGCTTCTGGCTCGCGGGCAACCTGTGCCGCTGCACCGGCTACCAGAAGATCATCGAGGCGGTGCTCGACGCCGCGCGTGAAATGCGGAGGGCCTAGGCCATGCTCGACCGGAACAACACAGTGGAAGAACAGCGCTACAAGGTCGTCGGGACCCGCCCGGTGCGGCCGGACGGCGTGCCCAAGGTGATCGGCATCGCGCAGTACAGCGCCGACTTCTCCGCCCCCGGCATGCTCTGGGGCAGGATCCTGCGCTCGCCGCACGCCCATGCGCGCATCCGTTCGATCGACACCGCGAAGGCGCTGGCGCTGCCCGGCGTCAAGGCGGTGATGACCGCGGCCGACCTGCCCGAGCAGACCTACGAGTTCCTCGGGCCGGAGCGGGTCGCGGTCAACTTCTGGCACATGACGCGCAACATCATGGCGCGCGAGAAGGCGCTCTACGAAGGCCACGCGGTGGCCGCGGTGGCGGCGACCACGCCGGCCGTCGCCGAAGCCGCGCTCAGGCTGATCGCGGTCGACTACGAGGTGCTGCCGCACGTCATCGACGTCGACGACGCGATGCGCGCGGACGCGCCGCTGCTGTTCGAGGACATGATCACGCGCGGCATCGAGCCCGCGCCCGCGGCGCCGTCCAACATCGCCAAGCGCGTCGAGTTCGGCCTGGGCGACGTCGCGGCCGGCTTCAAGGACGCCGACGAAGTCTGCGAGATGAGCTTCAGGACCGCGCCGGTGCACCAGGGCTACATCGAGCCGCACTCGTGCCTCGCGCGCTTCGACCCCGACGGCCAGGGCGAGATCTGGTCGTCGAGCCAGGGCCACTTCGTGGTGCGCGCCTACACCGCCAAGCTGCTCGGGCTCGATGTCTCCAGCATCGTGGTCCACCCCGGCGAGATCGGCGGCGGCTTCGGCGGCAAGACCGTGGTCTACGTCGAGCCGGTGGCGGCGGTGCTGTCGCGCAAGAGCGGCCACCCGGTCAAGATCATGATGAGCCGCGAGGACGTCTTCCGCGCCACCGGGCCGACCTCCGGGTCGTCGATGACGGTGAAGATCGGCGTGAAGAAGGACGGCCGCCTCGTCGCCGCCGAGGGCACCTTCAAGTTCCAGGCCGGCGCGTTCCCGGGCTCGCCGGTGATGAACGCCTGCATGTGCTCGTTCGCGCCCTACGACATCCCGAACGTGCACACCGTCGGCTACGACGTGGTGAGCAACCGGCCCAAGTCCGCCGCCTACCGCGCCCCGGGCTCGCCGATCTCCGCCTTCGCGGTCGAGAGCGTGCTCGACGTGCTGGCCGGCCGGATCGGCATGGACCCGCTGGAACTGCGCCTGAAGAACGCGTGCAAGCCGGGCACGCCGACCGCCTGGGGACCGAAGCACGCGCACGAGGGCTACAGCGAGACCATCCGCGCGCTCCTGCGCCACCCCGCCTACAAGGCGCCGCTGGGCCCGAACCAGGGCCGCGGCGTCGCCTCGGGCTACTGGTTCAACGGCGGCGGCGAATCCGCCGCCACCCTGCACGTCGGCGAGGACGGCACCGTCTCGCTCGCCACCGGCAGCATGGACGTCGGCGGCTCGCGCGCCTCGATGGC
>JAEUOS010000112.1 GCA_016790695.1 Burkholderiales bacterium | reverse complement strand
GAGTGTGCCATGAACCACATGCAGGCCATGCAGGGCCTCACCACCTGCGACCTCTCGGACGCCTGCGACGCGCTCGGCATCGCCGCGGTCACCAGCGGCGCGGTGCGCGGCGTGCACGGCGCCTGCGCGCCGATCTGCGGGCCGATCTCGACCTGCCGCATGTCGCCCGCGGGCACCATCGAGATCGTCATCGGCACCATCGGGCCGCTGCTCGCGGCCGCGCCCGGCGGCATCTTCCTGGTCGACGCCGGCGGCAACATGGAACTCAACACCATCGGCTCGCTGGTCGCGGTGGTCGCGGTGCAGTCGCGCCTGGCCGGCGCGATCGTCGACGGCTGCGTGCGCGACGTGCAGGGCATGCAGGAACTCGCCTTCCCGGTCTACGCGCGCGGCACCGTGGTGCCGTCGGTGCGCGGGCGCATGGCGATCGAGTCGATCAACCAGCCGGTGCGCTTCGCCGGGCAGGAGGTCGACGCGGGCTGGATCGCGGCGGCCGATGCCAACGGCGTGATCGTCTTCCCGCCCGCGCGCGAACGCGAGATCTTCGCGCACGCCTGGCGCGCGGTGGCGCTGGAGAAGAAGATCTTCGAGGCGATCCGCCACGGCGGCGACGCGATCGCGCTGCACCGCGACATGAAGTACCACCTGTCGATGAAGGAACAGCTGGTCGACCCCAAGGAGGCATCATGAACCTGCTTCGCCGGTCCGCGGCGGCGCTCCTCGCGGGCGCGCTCGCGGGGGCCGTCCACGCCCAGGCCTACCCGACCAAGGCCATCCGCATCGTCGTGCCGGTCGCCACCGGCGGCATCGCCGACTATTACTCGCGCCTGATCGGCGCCCGGCTCAGCGACGCCTGGGGCCAGCCGGTGGTGGTCGAGAACCGCGCCGGCGGCGGCGGCAACATCGGCGCCGACGTCGTCGCCAAGGCGCCGCCCGACGGCTACACCCTGGTGATGGGCTTCGTCGGCTCGCACGCGGTCAACCAGTTCCTGTTCGCCCGGATGCCCTACGACACCATGCGCGACTTCGCGCCGGTGGCGATGGTGATCGAGGCCGAGGGCATCCTCGCGGTGCACCCGTCGGTGCCGGTCAACTCGGTGCAGGAGCTGATCGCGCTGGCGCGCGCCAGGCCGGGCGGGCTGTCGTACGCCTCCGGCGGCGTCGGCACCGCGAGCCACCTCGCGGGCGAGCTGTTCAAGTCGATGACCAGGACCTTCATGGTCCACATCCCCTACCGCGGCAACGCGCCGGCGATCGCCGACCTGATCGGCGGGCAGACCCAGCTCACCTTCGCCACCCTGCCGACCGCGATCCCGCACGTGCGCGCGGGCAAGCTCAAGGGCATCGCGGTGATCGGCAACGCGCGCTCGGCGGCGGCGCCGCAGCTGCCGACGATCGCCGAGTCCGGCGTGCCCGGCTTCGCGGTCAACAACTGGATCGGCCTGTTCGCGCCGGCCGGCACGCCGGCCGAGATCGTCCGCAAGTGGAACGCCGAGGTCATGCGCATCATGCGCCTGCCCGAGGTCACGCGGCGCATGGAGGTCGAAGGCGAGCGCCATACCCCGAACACGCCCGAGCAGTTCGCGCAGTTCGTGCGCGACGAGGCGGACAAGTGGGGCAAGGTGGTCAAGGCGGCGGGCCTGAAGGCCGAATAGTCCCCCGGCCGCGGCCGGCAATGCGCGCCTCCGGACCGCGGCGGGCGCGCCTCACACAGGAGAACACCACGTGACAAGTGAAGCAGACCGCAGGCGCATGATCGCCGAGTACCGCATGCTGTCGACGGCCAACGTGTCCGACGGCCTCGACCGGCTCGGCATCCAGGGCTGCCCGCACGGCATCGGCCCGCTGTGGGATGCGTGTCCGAAGATCGTCGGCCCGGCCGCGACGCTCAAGCTGGTGCCGGTCGGCGAGGCGACCGAGTCGCCGGTGCTGGGCACGCTCGAGGCGATCAAGCTCGGCAAGCCCGGCGACGTGCTGGTGATCGACCAGGCCGGGCGCATGGACGTCAACAGCTACGGCGGCGTCGCCGGCTTCACCACGCGCCACCTCGGGCTCGCCGGCTGCGTGATGGACGGTGTCACGCGCGACATCGACGAGTTCAAGCAGCTGAACCTGCCGGTGTTCGGCAAGGGCTTCATCCAGCAGTCGATCCGCAACCGCTGCGCCTGCGCGGGCTACGCGATCCCGGTGCAGCTGGGCGGGGTGACGGTCCATCCGGGCGACCTCATCATGGCCGACGAGAACGGCGTCTGCGTCGTGCCGCAGGGCCGGATGGCCGAGGTGCTGGAGTTCGCCCGGCTGTTCAAGGCGATCGAGGACAGCGTCATCGAGGCGGTGCGCGGCGGCACCGACCCGGTCGTCGCGCACGAGCGCGTGCGCTACGACATGATGACCGCGGCGGGCTACAAGCCCTGAGGCGCGCGCGATGGCGATCACCCGCGGCAACCCGCCCGGCATGAAGAACGTGCGGGCCAGCGTCTACAACCACTACGTGCGCGTCGACCATCCGAAGGCGCTGATCTTCGTCTCGGGCCAGCTCGCGCGCGACGACGCCGGCAACCAGGTCGGCCGCGGCAGCATGCTCGAGCAGGCGCGGCAGTGCATCCGCAACATCGAGAAGAGCCTGCTGGCCGCCGGCGCCACGCTCGGCGACGTGGTGGCGACGACGGTCTACACCACCGACATGCGCGAGTTCCGCGAGATCGTCGCCGCGCGCGAGGAGTTCTTCCGGGACAACCTGCCGACCAGCACCATGGTCGAGGTGAACCACCTCGCGGAGCCGGGCCTGATGGTCGAGATCCAGGTGACGGCGGCGCTCTGAGCCGCGCGCCCGCGGCGCGCATCGTTTACAGTCGCGCTGCAGAACGTCCGGCCGCGCCCCAGGCGCGGACCGGCGCAGCCACAGGGGAGATCACCGCGCGCATGTCCGCACTGCCACCCGCCGCGCCCGCCGCCGGCGCGGCGCCGGTCGACTGGGAGCCGTCGCTCGCCTTTCTCAAGCTGGCGATCGGGATGGTCCTCGGCGGGGCGGTCTCGTTCGCCGCCCTGCTCGCGTTCTACGGCCAGATCGCGACGCCGCGCAGCGCGCTGGTGCTGTTCGTCGCCGCGGTGGCCGCGCTCGCCGGGGTGCTGCTCGCGCGCGGGCGGCGCCACGCGGCGGTCGTCGCGCTGTGCCTCGGCGCCTGGCTGCACGCGACCTTCGCGTCCTACCTGACCGGCGGCGTCGGCAGCGTCGCCGTGATCATCTATCCGGTGATCATCGCGGTCGCCGGGTGGCTGATCGGGATGCGCACCGGATTCGCGCTCGCGGCGCTGTCGATCGGCTGGACCCTGGTCCTGACCCTCGCCGAGCAGGCCGGCCGCCTGCCGGTGCCGCCGCCGACCCACCCGGCGATGCGCTGGCTGGTCTACGGCATCGCCTTCACGCTGATGGCCGCGCTGGTCGGCTACCTGTCGAGCGCCTACGGCAGCCAGCTGGCCCAGGGCCGCGCGCTCGGGCGCGCGCTCGCCGAGCGCGGCGCGCAGCTGGCGGCGACGCTCGAGGCGGTTCCCGACCTGCTGTTCGAGCTCGACCTCGACGGCACCATCCACGCGGTCCATTCGCCGGACGCGGGCCTCCTGGCCGCGCCGGCCGGGGCGCTGGTCGGCGCGCGCATCGATGCCTTCATCCCGCCCGAGGCGGCGCGCGTCGGGTACGCGGCGATGGAGGAGGCGCTCGCGCGCGGCTTCTCGCGCGGCCGCCAGTACGCGGTCGACCTGCCGCAGGGCCGGCGCTGGTTCGAGCTGTCGGTCGCGCGCAAGCCGGTGGCCGAGGGCCAGCTGCCGCGCTTCGTCGTGCTGTCGCGCGAGATCACCGAGCGCCGCGAGGCCGCCGCGACGATCGCGCGCCTCAATGCCTCGCTCGAGGAGCGCGTGCGGCAGCGCACCGCGGAACTCGAGGCCGCCAACCGCGAGCTCGAGAGCTTCAGCTACACCGTCTCGCACGACCTGCGCGCGCCGCTGCGCAGCATGGTCGGCTTCAGCGGCCTGCTGCACGAGTCGATGGGCGACCGGGCGAGCGCGGAGGAGCGCGGCTTCCTGGCGCGGATCTCGGCGAGCGGCAACCGCATGGCCGAGCTGATCGACGCGGTGCTCGAGTACTCGCGCCTGGGCCGGCGCGCGCCGCAGCGCGCGCGCGTCGACCTCGACGCGCTGGTCGGCGAGGTGGCCGCCGAGCTCGGCGAGGCGCACCCGCGCGCGCAGGTGCGCGTGCTGCCGCTGGGCACGGCCGAGGTCGACCCGACGATGACCCGGCAGATCTTCGTCAACCTGATCGGCAACGCGCTCAAGTACTCGGCGCGCCGCGACCCGCCGCGGGTCGAGGTCGGCGCCGCCGCGGGCGCGCCGTGCGCGTACTACGTGCGCGACAACGGCGTCGGCTTCGACATGGCGCATGCCGAGCACATCTTCGAGCTGTTCACCCGCCTCGGCAGCGACCCCGCGCAGGACGGCACCGGCGCGGGCCTGGCGATCGTCAAGCGCCTGGTCGAGCGGCACGGCGGCGCGATCGAGGCGCGCGCGCGGCCCGGCGCGGGCGCGGAGTTCCGCTTCACCCTCGACGGCGCCGCCGCGGCCGATGGCGCGGCGCCGGCCGCCGTCCTAGAATGAGCCAATGAACCGAACGCCCCGCCTGCGCATCGCCGCCGACATCGGCGGCACCTTCACCGACGTCGCCGCCTTCGACGAGCGGCGCGGCACCCTCCACCTGGGCAAGACCCTGACGACGCCGGCGCGCCTGATCGACGGCATCCTCGAGGGCATGCGCAAGGCCGGGGTCGCGCTCGAGGAGGCCAAGCTGTTCCTGCACGGCTCGACGATCGCGATCAACACCATGCTCGAGCGCACCGGCGCGAAGACGGCGCTCGTCACCACGCGCGGCTTCCGCGACATCTACGAGATCGGCCGCATCAACCGGCCGGACTCGTTCAACCTGCGCCACCGCAAGCACGCGCCGCTGGTCGAGCGCGACCTGCGCTTCGAGGTCGGCGAGCGCATGCGCGCCGACGGCACCGTGCACCGCGCGCTCGACCTCGCCGAGGTCGAGGCGATCGCCGACGAGCTCGCCGCGCGCGGCATCGAGGCGGTCGCGGTGCTGTTCCTGCACGCGTACCGCAACCCGGCGCACGAGCGCGCCGCCAAGGCCTGCCTCGAGCGCCGCCTGCCCGGCGTGTTCGTGACCATCTCCTCCGACCTCTCGCAGGAGTACCGCGAGTACGAGCGCACCTCGACGGCGGTGGCCAACGCCTACATCGGCCCGCGCGTCGACCGCTATCTCGGCGAGATCGAGAGCGAGATCGCGCGCGCGAACTTCGGCGGCAGGTTCCTCGTGGTGCAGTCGACCGGCGGGCTGTACGCGCTCGCCGAGGCGCGCCGCGACTGCGTGCGCATGATGGAATCCGGGCCCGCGGCCGGCGTGATCGGCACGCAGGCGCTGTGCCGCGCGCTCGGCATCGCCGACGCGATCGCCTTCGACATGGGCGGCACCACCGCCAAGGCCGGCGTGGTGCGCGGCGGCGCGGCGCTGGTCACCGGCAGCACCATGATCGGCGGCTACCTTACCGGGCTGCCGCTGCTGACGCCGATGATCGACATCCACGAGGTCGGCACCGGCGGCGGCAGCATCGCGACGGTGAGCGCCTCCGGCGCGCTGCGCGTCGGCCCGCAGAGCGCGGGCGCCGCGCCCGGGCCGGTCTGCTACGGCCTCGGCGGCAGCGAGCCGACGGTGACCGACGCCAACCTCGTGCTCGGCCGGCTCGACGCGCGCCACTTCCTCGGCGGCGAGATGGCGCTCGACGCGAAGGCGGCGGCGGCGGCGATCCGGCGCCGCATCGCCGCGCCGCTCGGCCTGTCGGCGACGCAGGCGGCGCTCGGCATCCTGCGCATCGCGGCGGCGGCGATGTCGCACGCGGTCAAGGGCGTGACCACCGACCGCGGCCTCGATCCCGGCGCGTTCCCGGTGCTCGTCGCCTACGGCGGCGCCGGGCCGCTGCACGCATCGATGGTGGCGCGCGAGCTCTCGATGCCGCGCGTGGTCGTGCCGCGCGCGCCCGGGCACTTCTCGGCCTTCGGCATGCTGCTCGCCGACTTCCGGCGCGACCTGGTGCGCTCGCACTTCACGACGCTGGAGGCGGTCGGGCTCGACACGCTCGCCGCCTGGTTCGCCGAGCTCGAGGCGCCCGGGCAGGCGGCGCTGGCCGCGGCCGACCTGCGCGCGCGCGGCGTGACCGTGCAGCGATCGCTCGACATGCGCTATGTCGGCCAGGAGCACGCGGTGACGGTCGAGCTGCCGGCGACGGTGTTCGCGCGCGGCGGCAAGGCGGCGATCAAGCGCGCGTTCGATGCCGCGCACGAGGAGCGCTACGGCCGCGGCTCGCCGGGCGAGCCCGCCGAGATCGTCAGCATCCGCAGCGCGGTGATCGGCCGCATGAAGCACCCGACGCTCGAGCGGATCGCGCGCGGCGGCGCGCGGCCGCCGGACGCGGCGCGCGCGGGCACGCGGCGCGCCTATTTCGAGGCCGGCGGCTGGGCCGCGGCCGCGGTCTACCGCCGCGAGGCGCTCGAGGCCGGCAACCGCATCGCCGGCCCGGCGCTGATCGAGGAGCATGCCACCACCACCGTGCTGCAGCCCGGCGACCGCCTCGTCGTCGAGCCGTTCGGCAGCCTGGACATCACCATCGGACGCCCATGAAGACCTCCCGCCCCCCCAAGCGCAGCCTGCAGCGCGCGGCCGCCGCGTCGCGCCGCGTCGCGCTCGCGCGCCGCCGCCGCGTCGATCCGGTCGCCGTCGAACTGGTCCGCAACGGCCTCATCGCCGCCACCGAGGAGATGAAGTCGGTGCTCATGCGCACCTCGTACAACATGATCATCTACGAGGCGCTCGACTTCACCGTCGGCCTGTTCGACCGCGACGGCGCGACGCTGTCGATCGGGCTCGGCCTGCCGATGTTCATCCGCGGCATGAGCGACGTGGTCAAGGCCAAGCTCGCGCACTGGGGCCACGCCGGCATCGACCCCGGCGACATCCTGCTGACCAACGACTCCTACACCACCGGCGCGCACCTGAACCACCTGACGTTCTCGATCCCGGTGTTCCACCGCGGCCGGATCGTCGCGTTCTCCACCTGCATGGCGCACTGGCAGGACATCGGCGGCATCCTCAACGGGCTGACCACCGACATCTGGTCCGAGGGCCTGCAGATCCCGCTGGTCAAGTACCACGCGCGCGGCGTCCTCAACACCGAGATGCGCGACCTGATCCTGATGAACGTGCGCCGCCCGGACCGCGCCGCCGGCGACCTCGAGGCGCAGCTCTCGGCCTGCCGCGTCGGCGTGCGCCACATGGAGGAGATGATCGCCCGCCACGGCATCGACACCGTGCTCGCGGCGATCGACGCGATCATGGACCACAGCGAGGCCGAGGCGCGCGCGCGGGTGGCGGCGATCCCCGACGGCGTCTACACGGCCGAGTCGTTCATGGACGACGACGCGATCGACCTCGACGTGCCGGTGCCGATCCGCGTCAAGGTCACGGTGCGCGGCGCGAACATGACCGTCGACCTGTCGGGCATGAGCCCGCAGGTCAAGGGCTTCTTCAATTCGGGCGCCGGCGTGGCGTGCGCGCAGGTGGCCTTCAAGTGCCTGACCGGGCCGCGCGACAGCCCGATCAACGACGGCAGCTTCCGGCCGCTGACGGTGATCGTGCCGCCGGGCACGGTGGTCTCGGCGACCCATCCGGCGCCGATGCGGGTGTGGATGACCTACCCGATGACGGTGGTCGACACCATCTTCAAGGCGCTCGCGCCGGCGATCCCCGAGCAGGTGATCGCCGGCCACCATGCGGACCTCGTGATCGCCAACATCAACGGCATCCACCCGCGCGACGGCAGGCTGTGGATCTACCTCGGCGGGCTGATCGGCGGCGGCTGGGGCGCGAAGGCCGGCGAGGACGGCGTCAACGTCACCGTCTGCATGAACGACGGCGACACCCACAACGGCCCCTCGGAACAGGTCGAGAACAAGTTTCCGCTGCTGGTGCGCCACTACCGGCTGCGCCAGGATTCCGGCGGTGCCGGCGAGTTCCGCGGCGGGCTCGGCGCCGAGTGCGAGGTCGAGGCGCTGGCGCGGGTCAACTACCAGACCCGCGTCGACCGCGTGAACCACCCGCCGTGGGGGCTGGCCGGCGGCGCGAGCGCGCGCGGCAACCGCATCGGCATGCGCCGCAAGGACGGCCGCGAGGAGCTGTTCGGCACCGGCAAGGTCAACATGCGCCTGGACGCCGGCGAGGCCTACACGCTGCGCTCGGGCGGCGGCGGCGGCTTCGGCGACCCGAAGAAGCGGCCGCGCGCGGCGGTGCTGGCCGACCTGCGCCTGGGCTACATCTCGCCGGAGGCCGCGCGGCGCGACTACGGCGTGGTGCCGACGGCCAGGGAGCGCGCCGCGCTGCACCTCGACGCGGTGTTCGCGCGCGAGGCGCAGGTTGACGGCCGCGGCTGAGCGCCGCGCGCGCGGCGCCGCCGGCGGTGCCGCCAATGGTGCCGCCAATGGTGCGGCCAATGGCGCGGCCGCGGTGCGCGCGCTGCAGCTGCTCGGCCGCTGGCAGCGCGCGGCGGCCGGGCACCTCGCGTTCGCGGCCGGCTGCGCCTGCGGCTTCGCCGGCGCGGTCGACCTCTCCGACATGGACGACCTGGTGATCGACTACCTCGCGCGCCGTTTCGCCGGCGAGGCCGCGATCGCCGCGTTCGTCGCGACGGCCGCCGGCCCGGCGCCGGGCAGCCTGCGGGCGCTGCTGCGCGCGCTGGCGGCGACGCCCGCGGCGCTCGCGCCCGCGGCGGCCGACGCGCTGCTCGCCGCCATCGAGGTCTCGGTGGCCTCGGTGGAGGCACAGCACCAGCGCTGAGGGCACGGCACCCGCGCCGAGGACGCAGCACCCGCGCCGCGGGCGCAGCACCGGCGCCGAAGGCGCGTCAGACCGTCGCGATCGCCTCGATCTCGACGCGCGCGTCGCCGACCAGGCGCGCGGCCTCGAACGTGGTGCGCGCCGGCGGGTCGCGCGGGAAGTACTCGCTGAAGACCGCGTTCATCGCCATCAGCTCGTTCAGGTCGGCCAGGTAGATCGTGACCTTGGCGACCTGCGCCAGCGACGAGCCGCCGGCCTCGAGCACGGCCTTGAGGTTCTCGCAGACCTGCCGCGTCTGCGCCGCGATGCCGCCGTCGACCAGGCGCCCGGTGGCCGGGCTCATGCCGAGCTGACCCGAGACGAACAGCCAGCCGCCGGTGCGCACGGCCTGCGACAGCGGCACGCGCGCCGGCGGCACGCGGTCGGTGTGGATGATTTCCCGCTGCATCGCGCGCGCCCCGGTTCAGCGGCTGCCGTCGATGAGCACGAAGCAGATGCGCGCGGTCTTTGTCGAGCGGTTGGCCCAGGCGTGGTTGGTACCGCGCTGGACCAGCACGTCGCCGGCGCGCATGAGCTTCTCGTCCTTGTCCATCACCGACCAGATCTCGCCCTCGAGCACGATCGCGTAGTCGACGGTCTCGGTGCGGTGCATGCCGGGGTGCGCGCCCTCGCGCTTGTCGTGCGCCGCGTCGTGGAACATGCCGCCGAAGGTCGCGCTGATCTGCTGCCGGCGCACCGCCGGGTCCGGATGCTCGGGGGGAAAGTCGATGATGCGCAGGATCGTGCCGTTGGCCGGCGGCAGGATGCCCTTGTGCGCCTCGGCGCTGTCGGCCGCGCCGATCGGCGCCGGCGTGGCCTCGGTGCGCCAGACGTTGACCGAGCGGTAGCCCGGGCGCTCCGGCACGGTGCGCACCGCGCGCGCCGGCGCGTCCTCGACGTGGCTGGAACGGCCCTCGGCATCGTCGGCGGATACGAGGCGGCGGATCGGCGGCAGGTCGGTGCTCATTCTTGGGTCCCCGGTCTTGGAAAGGCGCCGATGATAGCGCGGCGTCGCGAGCGCGGCGGTTTTGGATTAGCATGCGCCGCACGACGACAGGCGGAGGACAACCCATGAGACCAACGACCATCGCGGCCGGCCTGCTCGCCGCGTGCGCGCTTCTCGCGTGCGGCGCGGCGGGCGCGCAGGATGCCGCCA
>JAEUOS010000079.1 GCA_016790695.1 Burkholderiales bacterium | reverse complement strand
GCCTCGCCCTTGAAGTAGCGCGCGAGGATCCACTGGCCGCGCACCATCAGCTCGCCCTGGGCGACGCCGTCGCGCGGCAGCGTCGCGCCGGTCTCGTCGACGATCTTCATCTCGATGCCGAACACGGTCTTGCCCTGCTTGGCGATGAGCGCGTGGCGCTCGGCCGGCGTGAACGCCGCGGCCTGCGCGGCCGTGAGCGTGCCGATCGTGGCCACCGCGGTGGTCTCGGTCATGCCCCAGCCGTGGCGCACGTCGACGTTGTACTGGTCGTTGAACTTGGCGATCAGCGCGAGCGGCATCGCGGTGCCGCCGGTGGCGGTGCGGCGCATGGTCGAGAACTTCAGCCCGTGCTGGTCGAGGTGCGCGACCAGTCCCTGCCAGATGGTCGGCACG
Organism: Burkholderiales bacterium; assembly: GCA_016790695.1. GTDB lineage: Bacteria > Pseudomonadota > Gammaproteobacteria > Burkholderiales > JAEUOS01 > JAEUOS01. The sequence goes on along the minus strand of JAEUOS010000079.1, from coordinate 7,473 downwards.
CCGGCCGAGACCGTGACCCGCTCGGCCTCCATCAGCTCGTAGAGCGAGGCGCCGTCGAGCTTCGGCCCCGGCAGCACGAGCTTGGCGCCGACGATCGGCGCCGCGTAGGGGATGCACCAGGCGTTGATGTGGAACATCGGCACCACCGGCAGCATCGTCTCCTGCGAGGACAGGCACAGCACGCCGGGGTTGCACACGGAGATCGCGTTGAGCACGATCGCGCGGTGCGAGTAGAGCGCGCCCTTCGGGTTGCCGGTGGTGCCCGAGGTGTAGCACAGCGCGGCCCCGGTGCGCTCGTCGAAGCCCGGCCAGTCGAACGCCGTGCTGCACGGCGCGATCAGGTCCTCGTAGTTGCGCAGGGCGGGCACGCCGTCGAGCGCGGGCGTGTGCGCGGCCTCGGCCAGGCACACCCAGGCGCGCACGTTCGGGCAGTGCGCGGCGATGCCCTGGACGATCGGCGCGAAGGTGGCGTCGAACAGCACCACCTTGTCGTCGGCGTGGTTGATGATGTAGATGAGCTGCTGCGGATGCAGCCGCGGGTTGCAGGTGTGCATCACCATGCCGCTGCCGGAGACCGCGTAGTAGGCCTCGAGGTGGCGATGATTGTTCCAGGCGATCGAGCCGACCGCGTCGCCCGGTTCCAGGCCCAGCGCGGCCAGCGCGTTGGCGAGCTTGCGCGCGCGCGCCGCGCACTCCGCGTAGGTGTAGCGGAACAGCGGGCCGTGGGTCTCGCGCGCGACCACCTCGACCCCGCCGTACTGCGCGGCGGCGTGCTCGATGATGCCGGACAGGAGCAGCGGCGCGTCCATCATCAGGCCGGGTTGCAGCATGGGGTCGTCTCCTTCGGTCGTGGCGGGGCAGGGCGGGGGCGCGGGCGCCATGCTAGCAGGAGCGGCGCGCGGCTTCGCGCGGGCGCGGCGCACGGGCGCGGCGCACGCCGCCGGCTCACGCAGCCGGCTCACGCCGCCAGCGGTACGTTCCAGGCGTCGTGGCCGTAGACCCAGTCGGCATCGTCCTGGGTCTTGAGGAACTGGTTCTCGTGCGACGTCTTCTGGATCCGGCTCGCGCGCGGATGGCGGCAGCGCTGGTAGCGCTCGAGGGCCGCCACGATGCCGTCGGCGCCGACGCCGTCGAGGCAGCGCGCGAGCGCGACGGCATCCTCGATGCCCTGGGCCGCGCCCTGCGCCATGAACGGCGTCATCGCGTGGCAGGCGTCGCCCAGCAGGCACACGCGGCCGCGCGACCAGGCGGCCAGCGGCGCGCGGTCGTAGAGCGCGGTGCGGTAGGCCTCGCGCGCCGGTTCGAGCAGCGCGCGCGCGTCCGGATGGAAGCCGGCGAGCCCCGCGCGCAGCACCTGCGCGTCGCCGGTCTGCGACCACGACTCGCGCGCGGGCTCGGGCGCCGGCAGGGTCGCGAACAGGAACAGGTCGCGTCCGCCGCCGATCAGGAAGTGGACCAGCTGCACCTGCGGCGTCGGCCCCCACCACTTGGTGAACGGCGTGAGGTCGATGTCCGGTCGCGCGGCGGCGACCGCCGCGGCCGGCACCACCATGCGCCAGGCGATCATGCCGGTGTAGGCGGGGCGGTCGGGGCCGAACAGGTGCTGGCGCACGAGGGAGTGGATGCCGTCCGCGCCGACCAGCAGGTCGCAGCCCGCCTCGGTGCCGTCGGCGAAGCGCAGCCGCACCTCGCCGCCGGATTCGTCCCACGCGGCGAGGCGATGGCCGGTGCGCAGGCACCCGGCGGGCAGTGCCGCGCCGAGCGCGCCGATCAGTTCGGCGCGGTGCATGGTCAGCATCGGCGCGCCGTAGCGCTGCTGCGCCGATTCCGCCATCTCGACGCGCGAGGTGATCGCGCCGGTCTGCCAGTCGCGCGACAGGCGCATGGTCGGGCGCCACGCGGTGCCGCGGATCGCCGCGCCCACGCCCAGCCCGTCGAGGGCGCGCACCGCGTTCGGCGCGAGGTTGATCGCCTGGCCCACCCAGCCGAGCGCCGCGGCCTGCTCGTAGACCGCGACCGCGGCACCGGTGCGCGCGAGCGCGATGGCGGCGGCCATGCCGCCGATGCCGGCGCCGACGATGGCGATGCGCGGAGCGTTCATGCCGGACCCGTGTGCCGCGTGCGCGGCGTTGCGCTGCGCGACAGAGTGACCCGGACCACGGGCGCAGCGCGATTATTATAGGCAGCTGCCACGCCGTCACCCACGCCGCCACCGCCACCAGGGGTCCCCATGCTGCCGCGCCTGCTCCTCGCCTTCGGTCTTGCCGTGTCCTCGCTCGCCGTGTCCCCTGCGGTGTCGGCGCAGGGCTATCCGTCGCGGACCGTGACCCTGGTGGTGCCGTTCCCGCCCGGCGCCGGTCCGGACCTGGTGGCGCGCGCGCTGGGCGAGCGGCTGACCGCGCGCCTCGGCCAGGCGGTGATCGTGGAGAATCGCCCGGGCGTCGGCGGCATCGCCGGCAGCGCGGCGGTCGCACGCGCGCCGGCCGACGGCCACATGCTGGCGGTGGTGCCCAACACCCTGGTGATCGCGCCGCACGTGCTGCCGCGCGGCGCGGTCACCCTCGACGTGCTCAAGGACCTGGCACCGGTGGTGCAGGCCGTCTCCAACGCGATGACGCTGGCGGTGCATCCGGGTCTGGGGGTGACCTCGGTGCGCGAACTGGTCGACCTGGCGCGGCGCCAGCCCGGCCTGCCCTACGCGACGGGCGGCAACGGGTCGCCGATGCACATCGTCGGCGAGGTGTTCCGCCGCAGCGCCGGCGTCGACATGCAGCACGTCGCCTACAAGGGGGTCGCGCCGTCGATCAACGACGTCATCGGCGGCCAGGTGTCGGTGCTGTGGGTGCCGTGGGGCGGCGCGGCGCCGTTCGTGCGCGCCGGCCGCCTGCGCGCGCTCGCGATCGCCGACCGGCGCCGCTCGGCCAATGCGGGCGAGGTGCCGACCATGGCCGAACTCGGCCACCCCGAGGTGATCAGCCGCGGCTGGGTCGGCGTGCTGGCGCCGGCGGCGACGCCCGGCGCGGTGGTGGCGCGCCTGAACACGGAGATCAATCAGCTGTTGCAGTTGCCCGAGATGCGGCAGCGCATGGCCGACATCGGCTTCGACGTCGTCGGCGGTAGCCCCGAGGTGCTGGGCGCGGAGATGCGCGAGGACTTCGATCGCTACGGCCGCCTCGTGCGCGAACTCAAGATCGAGGCCAACTGAGGCGCGGCCGCGGCGCTGCTGCGCGCCGCCGCGCCGGCGCCTAGCCGCGCGTGACCGCCTTGTCCTTCGACTCGCCGTACGGCGGCGTGTACATCACCAGCACCCGCACCGGCTCCTCGCTCACCTTGGTGAAGGTGTGGAACTCGCCGGCGGGGAAGAAGCAGGCGTCGCCCGGCCCCAGTTCGCGGGTCTGGCCGCCGACCTCCGCCACCGCGCGGCCCTGCAGCATGTAGCAGACCTGGTCGATGCCCGGGTGCATGTGCGGCAGCGCGCGGCTGCCTTCGCCGGACAGCACGCCGAGCAGCAGCTCGATGTTCTGCGAACCGACCGTCTCCGGCCCGATCAGGCGGCGGTTGACCGTGCCCTCGTGGTTGGCCGGGCTGTAGGGGGTGACGTCGGCTTCGCTGACGAAGTAGCGCTGGGTCTGCATGGGGTCTCCTTGGCTTAGTGGGTCGGCGCCGCCGCCGCGCGGCACCGCAGGGCGATCATAGCGCCGCGACGCGCGGCGCACCACGGCGGCCGCAGGCGATAATCCGCGCATGAGACTCTCCGTTCTCGACCAGTCGACCTCCGCGCGGGGGGCGACGCAGGACGTCGCGATCCGCGAATCGATCGCGCTCGCGCAGCATTGCGACGCGCTCGGCTACCACCGCTACTGGGTCTCGGAGCACCACGCGAGCGACTCCATCGTCGGCACCGCCCCGGAGGTGCTGATGGCCGCGATCGCCGCCACCACGCGCCGGATCCGCGTCGGCAGCGCCGGGGTGATGCTGCCGCACTACTCGGCGCTCAAGGTGGCCGAGCAGTTCCGCGTGCTCGAGGCCATCGCCCCGGGCCGCATCGACCTGGGGCTCGGGCGCGCGCCCGGCACCGACCGCCTGACCTCGATGGCGCTCAACCCGTACGCCAGCGCCGAGGACGAGTTCCCGCGCCAGGTGCTCGACCTGCGCGCCTGGGTGTCCGACACGCCGCTCGACGCCGGCCACCCGTTCGCCGCGATCAAGGCCCACCCGCGCGGGCCGACCAGCCCCGAGATCTGGATCCTCGGCAGCTCGGACTATGGCGCGCAGCTCGCCGCCTATTTCGGGCTGCCGTATGCGTTCGCGTACTTCTTCTCCGACGGCCGCGGGGTCGAGCAGGCGCTCGACCTGTACCGCCGCAACTACCGGCCGAGCGAGCGCCATCCGGTGCCGCAGGCCACGATCTGCGTCTGGGCGCTGGCCGCCGACACCGAGGCGGAGGCCCGCCACCTGCTCGCCACGCGCGAGCACTGGCGCGTCGGATTCCAGTACGGGCGGCGCGAGGCGCTGCTGCCGCCGGAGGAGGCGAAGGCGCAGGCCTACAGCCCGGCCGAGCAGGCGATCATCGACGCCCTGCGCAGCAAGGCCTGCGTCGGCACCGGCGCGCAGGTGGCCGGCCGCCTGCGCGAGCTCGCGACCCGGCTCGAACTCGACGAACTCGTCGTCGTCACCTGGACCTACGACGCGGCGCACCGGCATCGCTCGTACGAACTGCTCGCGCGCGAGTTCTGGTAGCGGCGCCGCCGCAGGATTGTCCGGCGCCTCCTCTCCGTGTAGTCTCCGCAGGTCCCGTTGACCGGATGCGCGCCATGACCGCCTTCACCGACCTGCTCGATGCCTTCGTCGCCCATGCGCAGGCCAACGACGGCGCGCGCTTCGCCGCGCTGTTCACCCCCGACGGGGTCTACGACGACTACTTCTTCGGCGCCCACACCGGCCGCAACGCGATCGCCGCGATGCTGGCGCGCTTCCATGAAGGCGGGGAGGACTACCGCTGGGAGTTCCACGAGCCCCTCAGCGACGGCCGCGTCGGCTACGCGCGCTACCGCTTCAGCTACCGCTCCCGGGTGCCGGAGAGCGCGGGCGCGCCGATCGCCTTCGAGGGCATGTGCCGCATGCGCCTCGAGGACGGCCTGATCGCCGACTACGCCGAGGTGTTCGACCGCGGCGTCGCCTTCGTGCAGCTGCGGTTCCCGGCCGGCAAGGTGGCGCGGCTGCTCGAGAAGTACGCGGCGGCGCAGAACGCCGCGCCCGGCTTCGCGCCCCACCTCGCGCGCTTCGGGCCGCAGCGGTAGCACGGGCGCGCCGGGGCCGCCGGCGCGGCTACCAGACCATCACCGCGGTCTCGCCCGCGCGCCTGCGGTAGTTGAGGCGCACGCGCAGCAGGTAGGTCCTGCGCGCGGCCAGGCGCACCTTGAGGTAGGCGTTGCGCGCATCGCCCGAGTCGTCGTCCGCGGCGAGCTCGACCGCGCCGCCGCGGCGCCTCTCGTACAGCGCGATGACGGTGTCGGCGCTGCCGAAGGTGCGGAACTCGTAGTCGCGCGTCGCCGCCGGCGTGAAGCGGAATTCCGCCTGCTCGCCGGGCGCGAGCGCGAGCGGCGCCGTCTCGAGGAGCTTCAGGGCGGCCGGCGGCCGGTTCGCGCGCGGCGGGTAGAAGCGCCGCACCCATGCCCGGTCGCGCGCGGACAGCCCGCCGGCGGGCGCCAGGCCCGCGCGATACCGCGCCGGCCTGTCGATCAGGCCCGCCTCGAACGGGTAGTGCATGATCGAATCGGGGTCCCAGGCCGAGCCCTGCACCGTGTCGGGCGCGATCTTCTCGATGATGTTGGCGAAGGTGGTGGCGCGGCTCCAGCCGTTCGGCGGCTTCGCCAGCGACCGGTACACCGCCGGCTCGTTCCAGACGATGCCCGCGAACGGGTTCTGGTGCTCGTGCGGAAAGCCCAGCGTGTGGCCGATCTCGTGCAGCGCGGTGTCGATGCCGTTGGCGGCGTCCTCGGTCAGGCTCCAGCCGAAGTTCATCGTGCGCGGGTCGTCGCGCGCGGTGCGCACGTCGGTGCCGACATAGGACCAGGAGCCGTCGCCCGCCTCGAAGGCGATGCGCAGGTCGGCCTCGGCGCGCCTGCCCACCTCGACGAAGTCGAGGCCGATGCCGACGGCCTTCCAGCGCCGGAACGCCTCGCGCACCACGTTCTTCTGCGCCTCCGGCGCCGCCCACCGCGCCGGCTTGTCGAAGAACCAGTAGCGCAGCGTGCTGCCGTTGAGCCACTTGCCGGCGCTTTCGCGGAGCAGGCGCGCGCGCGCGCCGCTGACGCCGGCGGCGAACGTCGGCGGTGCCGGGTAGCGCGCGGTGCAGTAGCGGTGCGCGGCGCGGATCGCCTGGGCCAGCGGTCTGCCGGGGTCGGGTCGCGTCGCCATCGTGCGTTCTCCTCGCGGCGCGCTAGCGCGCCGGCCCGATGCCGGGCAGGACGTCCTTGCGGCGGTGCGCCGGGCAGTGCAGCTGCGGATGCTGCGGCTCGGCGACCACGCTGGCGACGCGCCGCGCGGTCTCGGCGATGAGCTGTTCGAAGGTCAGGCGCGGACGCGCCGACTGCGCCGCCGCGCGCAGCACCTCGGTCAGGGCGTAGGTGAAGGCGCCGTGCGCGGTCACGCCGTGCCGGTACTCGTAGGCCAGCTCGCCCTCGCGGCAGGCCTCGAGCAGGATCGGCGTGTAGGGGCCGCAGTGATCGCCCTTGGCGCACGCCGCGCGGTAGGCGCGGTCGCTGGCCGACCACAGCGAGGTGGCGCGGCCGAGGCGGCGCACGCTGCCGCTCCTGCCGGTCCAGGCTTCGCGATCGGCGGCGCGCCGCAGCGGCCCGGCGGCGCGCGTGTCGGCCGCCGTGGCGTCGAGCCGCGCGCGCGGCAGCCACATCTGCGTGGCGCGGTCCCAGCGCAGCATGCGGTGGCGGATGTCGTCGGGCGGCGCGAGGCCGCGCGCGCGCGCGCCCGCGGCGCGCGCCATGCCGCCGGAGTGGCAGCAGTCGAGGATGGCGGTGAAGCCGGTCTCGTAGGGCAGCTGGCTGTACAGGCCGGCGAACTCGTCGTCGGTGATGGCGCGGCCCGCGCTCCAGTCGAAGTCGTGCGGCACGAGGCACTCGTCGACCCGGTCGACCTCGGCGTCGCGGCCGTAGCCGGGCACCTGCGCGCCGTGCCCGGCGAAATAGAACACCAGCTGGTCGCCGGGGCGCGCGTCGCCGAGCAGCCACGCCAGGCGTTCGCGGATGCCGGCGGCGGTCGCGCGGTCGTTCAGCACCACGCGGATGCCGTCGGCCGGGAAGCCCAGTTCCTGCAGCGAGGCGCTGACCCGGAACACGTCGTTGACCGGGCCGTCGAGGCGGTTGGCGGGGTCGGCGTACTCGGCGATGCCGACCAGCAGCGCGCGCCGCGCCGGCGCGGACCGCGCGCCGCGCCGGGCCGCCTGCGCATGGCGCG
>JAEUOS010000024.1 GCA_016790695.1 Burkholderiales bacterium | reverse complement strand
GCCGAACAGCGCGGCGGCGCGCGCCTCCAGGCGATTGACCGTGGGGTCGTCGCCGAAGACATCGTCGCCCAGCGGCGCCGAGAGCCTGGCGTCGCGCATCGCCGGGGTCGGGCGGGTCACGGTGTCGCTGCGCAGGTCGATCATCGGCGGTCCCAGAAGTGGCGGTCAGGTGGCAGACCCTGCCATTGTCGCCAATTGGCGGCGCAGCACCTTGCCCAGCAGGTTGCGCGGCAGCCGGTCGACGAACGCGAGGCTGCCCGGCACGGCATGCGCAGGCAGGCGCCGGCGCATCAAGTCCTGCAGTTCCAGGCGCAGTTCGTCTGCCGCGAGGCGCGACCCCGGCCGCGCTACCACGAAGCTCCGGATCGCGGCCGCCCCCTGCCACTCCGGCAGACCGACAACGGCGGCCTCGAGGACCAGCGGATGCTCGTAGAGCACCTCTTCGATATCGCGTGGGTAGACCGGGTACCCGCCGGCGAAGATCACATCCTTCCTGCGGTCGATCACATAGAAGAACCCGTCCTCGTCGACCCGCGCCACGTCGCCGGTGTAGAGCCAGCCGTCGCGCAGCGCCGCGGCGGTCTCCGCCGGGCGCTGCCAGTAGCCGGCCATGAGCTGCGGGCCGCGCACCACCAGTTCGCCGGCCTCCCCGGGCGGCAACGGCGCGCCCGTCTGCGCATCGACGACCCGGGCTTCGGTGTCGGGCAGCGGCACGCCGATCGAGCCGTGGCGGCGCTGGCCGCCGAGCGGGTTGCAGTGGGTGGCCGGCGAGGCCTCGGTCAATCCGTAGGCCTCGACGACGCGGCCGCGGGTGAGCTTCTCGAATTCCTCCTGCACCTCGAGCGGCAACGGCGACCCTGAGGAGACGCACAGGCGGATCGAGGCGATGCCGTACTTGCGCACGCCGGGAAACAGCGCCAGGCTCTGAAACATCTGCGGCACGCCGGGGAAGATGGTCGGCTTCTCGCGGGCGATCGTCTCGAGCGTCTCCTGGACGTCGAAGCGCGGCAGGAGGATCAGCGTGGCGCCGACCAGCACGCCGATGTTGAGGCAGCCGGTGATGCCGTACGAATGCGAGAACGGCACGATGGCGAGCAGGCGCTCGTCGCCCGGGCGGATCTCGGGTGTCCAGTGGCGCAATTGCAGCGCATTGGCGGCGAGGTTGGCGTGGGTGAGCATCACGCCGGCCGGCTGCGCGCCGGTGGTGCCGCTGGTGTAGGCGATCACCGCCAGGCTGTTCATCTCGGGCGCCGGCAGCGGCTCACGGCCGCCGCGCGCGAGCACCGAGGAAAAGCGCAGGACCTCGCAGGGGATCGGCGCGGATGCCGGCGCCGTCGCGGCGGCGCCGGGCGAGGACAGCAGCGAGTAGGCGATGCGCTGCGTGAATCCCATCATCGCGCGCAGCGAGGCCAGGATCACGCGCTCGAGCCCGGCGGCGGCGGCGATGGCCGCGATCTCGGCGCGATACGACGACAGCGCGACCAGCACGCGGGCGCCGGCATCGGTCAGGCGCGCGACCAGTTCGTCGCGCGAGAACAGCGGGTTGACGAACACCGCCACGGCGCCCAGCTTGAGCACGCCGTAGTAGGCGATCACCGCCTGCGGGATGTTGGGCAGCATGATCGCGACGCGGGCGCCGGGTGCCACGCCGAGGCGCGCCAGGCCGTTGGCGAAGCGGTCGGCGGCGCGGTTGAGCTGGCGGTAGGTGATGCGCCGCCCGTAGTAGCGCAGCGCGTCGGTGGCGGCGAAGCGCCGCGCCGCGGCCTCGAGGGTGCGCGTGATCGGCGCCACCGGCGGCCGGATGCGGTAGGGCGTGCGGCTGTCGTAGAACTTGAGCCACGGGCGTTCGCGCTCGAGTTCGCGCGCGCGCGCGCGGCGCGCGGCGCGTTCCTCGGCCAGACGCGCCGGGCCGAGGAAGCGCTCGATCGCGCGGTTGACGGCGTCCGGGCGCTCGACCATCACCTGGTGCGCCGAGACCGGGATCACCACCTCCTCGGCGCCGGGGATCAGCTGCGCAAGGCCGCGCTGCGAGGCCTCCTCGAACAGGAGGTCGCGGTGGCCGAGGATCACCAGGGTCGGCGCGACGATGCGCTTCAGGTGCGCGGTCCCGTCCCACACCGAGAGCGCGTTGCGGAACTGGGCGGAGACCACATGCGCGGGCGGATACAGGCGCGCCGCCGGCACCAGCCGGCGCGCCAGGCGCAGCAGCGGCGCCGGCAGGCCGAGCAGCGCGCGGCCGGTCCACTTGAGCCGGAACGCCACGGCCGAGCCGATGATCACGAAGCGCTCGACCCGCTCCGGGTACAGGCCCTGGAAATAGGCCGAGACCGCGCCGCCGAACGAATGCGCGACCAGCACGAAGCGGGCCGGCGCGCCGAGGGCGTCGAGCATGGCGACGACGTCGGCGCAGAGTTCGGCGACGTCGTAGCGCGAGTGCGGCGCGTCGGACAGGCCGTGCCCGCGCAGGTCCAGCGCGATGACGCGGCTGTCGAAATGGAAGTGGTCGAGCTGATAGTGCCAGTAGGCGGCGCGGCCGCCGAAGCCGTGCAGGAACACCAGGGTGCGCAGCGCATCGCGCGGGCCGGCGTCGATCGCCGAGAAGCGCAGCGGTCGCGCCTTGCCTGGCGCGGGCAGGCTGATCGTGCGGCGGTGCAGGTCGACGTCGATGGCCATGACCGGCGCATCATGCCGCGCCGGCGGACGCCGCGTCAACGACCGCCGCCGCGCGGCGCGGGCGGGGGCCGGCCTACGGCTGCCGCTCGAGGAACTCGATGCCCTTCAGGCTGATCGAGGCTTCCACCTGGGCGCCGCGACGTTCGAGGCGGACGAATTCGAGCGAGCGCATGCGGCGCAGTCGCGGCAGCACGAAGCCCATGAGCTCGGCGTCGCGATAGGCCGCGGCGCCGGGGAACACCTGGCGCGCCAGTTCGGCCAGGAGATGGCGCCGTTCGGAGCGGGTGTACAGCGTGCGCAGGATGCTGGTCTGCAGCTTGTCGAGGCGGACCGCGTGGGGCGAAAGGGCCGGATGGGTCATGGTCGGGTGCGCGAGGCTTGGCATCGCTGTCGAGCATAGCGATGCCGGCGCGCCGCCAGGGCGCGAAATGAACCGGTCTTCCCCGTCAAACGACACGATGCCCGCGGATCACATCAGGGGTTCGGGGGTGAACTGCGCCGCGCTGGTGTCGTCGCGCACCCAGACTTCGCCGTCCTGGATGGTGCACGCCAGGCGCATGTTGCGCTCGGCCATTGCCGCCAGGTCGGTCACCCCGCCCGGGTCGAGGCGCCAGACGCGCAGGTTGCGCGCGCGGCCGACCCTGGCGCCGACCTGCTTCCACCAGCGGTCGGCGGCCGCCGCGTACGCGTAGATGCGCACCTCGGCGGCCTTGCCGCAGGCCTTCAGGATCGCGCGCTCGTCGGGCTGGCCGACCTCGATCCACTGCTCGATCGCGCCGGTCAGGTCGCGCCGGATGAGGTCGGGCTCGTCGACGTCCGACAGGCCGCGGCCGAAGCTCAGGCGCGTGTGGGCGTTGATGGCGAAGGCCAGCAGGCGCACCATCATGCGTTCCATCGTCTCCGACGGGTGGCAGGCGATGGTCAGGGTATGGTCGAAGTAGTAGTGCCGGTCGATGTCGGCGACCTGCAGTTCGGCCTTGTAGATGGTCGATTTCAACGCCATCGGCGAACTCTAACCCGAACCCGGCTGCGACGTCGGTGCGACCGCCTTGCGGCGCCGCGGCGCCGGTGCCAAACTTGCGCATCGTGGCGCGCCTCCCGTCTTCCGCCGTTTCCTCGATGCCGCTGGCCGGGCAGGACTTCCGCCACCTGCTGGTGCTGCTGCTGCTCGCGCTGCCGGTCATCGGGCAGGTCACCGGCGCGTCGGGCAAGCTCTCGCTCCTGTTCCTGCTCGTCATCGCCGTGGTCGACGCGTTCATCGGCACGCGGCCGGCGCTGTCGCGGCCGCACCCGTGGCCCGCGGCGCGTCACGCCTGGTTCACCGTCTTCCTCCATGCCTACGCGGCGTTCCACGTGGCGCTGATCATCTGGGGCGTCGGCCTGATGGCCGACCAGGCCGGGTACGGGCCCGGCCCGGCCGGGCCCGGGGCCGGCCTGAACGTGTACGACGGTGCGGTGTGGCTCGGCATCGCGGTCGGTTTCGTGACCGGCAGCTTCGGCATCACCATCGCCCATGAGCTCGGGCATCGGCCATCGCGCGTCGACCGCGCGCTCGCGCAAGGGCTGCTCATGACCGTCTGCTACGGCCATTTCTATGTCGAGCACAACCGCGGCCACCACGCGCGGGTGGCCACGCCTGCCGACCCGGCGACCGCGCGGCTTGGCGAGTCGTTTTACCGGTTCCTGCCGCGCACCGTCTTCGGCGGCATTGCCCATGCGTGGCGCCTGGAGGCCCTGCGCCTGCGGGCGCAGGGGCGATGGGTCCTGTCGCCGGCCAATCGCAATCTCGTGTATCTGGCCGCCCAGGCCGGACTGTGCGCGCTGGCCTTCGCTGCGGCCGGGATGCCGGGGCTGCTGTTCTTCCTGGTCCAGGCCGGTGTCGCCGTCCTGCTGCTCGAGCTGGTGAACTACGTCGAGCACTATGGCCTGGTGCGGCAGCGTGCGGCCGACGGCCGCTACGAGACCGTCAAGCCGCACCACTCGTGGAACGCCGACACCTGGTTCGGCAATGCGCTGCTGATCAATCTGCAGCGCCATTCCGATCACCATGCCGATTCGTCGCGGCCGTATGAAGCGCTGCGCTCCATCGCCACCGCCCCGCAGTTGCCGACCGGCTATGCCGGCATGATCCTGCTCGCGCTGCTGCCGCCGCTGTGGTTCCGCGTGATGGACCGGCGCGTCGCGGCCGCGCGCGCGGCGGCGGCGTCGGCCTGAGTTCCGGCGATCGATGCCCCGCGCCGCGCCCCTCGCCACATTTCCCAAGCCATCCCAGCCACCCCAGCCACCCCAGCCACGATCGGAGGTCCACATGGCAACGAAGAAGTCCGCCGCCAGCACGCCCGCGGGCAAGCGCATGAAGAAGTCCGCGAGCAAGGCCGCGACCAAGGCCGTGAAGAAGGTCGCGCGCAAACCGGCGCGGCCGTCGTTCACCCTCACCAGCCCCGACTTCCGTGCGGGCGGCAGTCTCGGCATGGAGCAGGTCTACGGCGGCTTCGGCTGCACCGGCCAGAACATCTCGCCTGCCCTCGCCTGGTCGGGTGCGCCCGCGGGGACCAGGAGTTTCGCGCTCCTGGTTCACGATCCGGACGCCCCCACCGGCGGCGCCGGCTGGTGGCACTGGCTGGTTCTCAACATTCCCGCCAGTGCCACCGGGTTGCCCAAGAATGCCGGTGCCGCGGATGGCGCCAACCTGCCGGCCGGTGCCGTGCAGGTCGCGACCGACTTCGGCAGCCCCGGCTGGGGCGGGCCCTGCCCGCCGGCCGGCGACAAGGCGCACCGTTACGTCTTCACGCTCTATGCCCTGTCGGTCGAACGGCTCGACGTGGCTGGCGGCAGTGCGTCGCTGGCCGGCTACATGGTCAACGGCAACTGCCTGGCCAAGGCGACGCGGATCGGCAAGTTCGCGCGCAAGAAGTAGGTGGCGGCCGCAGTGCGGGCAGCCGTCGCGATTTGTAAATCCGCTTGGACGGCATCGCGCCGGGTGCTATAAGCCGGGGAAGACAGTGACGGCGGCATGCCATGGCCGCCAGGGTGGCCCCATGCGAAGCGACAATCCTGCGCATCGATCGACCCGGCTGGCGCTCGTGCTCGGCCTCGCCGCGACATTGCTATCGCTGGCGCCGCCGGCCGACGCGCACGGCCGGCGCGCGGGCTGGTTCGTCGGCGGCCTGGTGGTTGGCGCCGCGCTGGCGCCGCGTCACGTAATCGCCGCACCCGTCTATGTCCGGCCCTGGCCGCACCTGACCTATGCACCGCCGGTGATCTACGCCCCGCCACCGGTGGTTTACGCGCCGCCACCCGCGGTCGTCTATGCCCCGCCGCCGGCGGTCTATGCGTCGCCGCCCGCGCCGGCGCATGCCGCGCCGCCTGCCATCGCGCCCCATGCGATGCCGTCGATCGAGGAGCGTCTGCGACGGTTGCGCAGCCTCTGCGACGAAGGCCTGCTGACGCCCCACGAATGTGCGGTGCGGCGCGAGCAGATCCTGCGCGAGCTCTGAGGCTTGGCGTCAACGACGTTGAAACACAACGCAGATAGTGTAAGTCAGCGCTGACACATCGGGGATTGCGCGCACTGCGCACCAGCGCGGGGCGGCACCGAAATATGACGTTGGCATGGCCCGGTCGGGCTATTGACGCGCGTTGCCGCGACGCAATATCGTCAACGCATTGCAAATTCTTGTTTCCGCCCTGGCCTTGTCTTTGGACAGGGGCGGTGCGCAAAGGCTCAACGATGAACAAGTTCCTTTCCAGAATCGCAATGGCCGCCGCCCTGGCGGGCGGCGCCGCTTCCGCGTCAGCGGATGTCCAGCAGTTCGACCAGTACGTTCTCGACTTCACGAATACGCCATTCGCCACCTTGTCGGGTGCGTTCGGCAGCGGCAACACCGTCGGGTTCCACTTCAGCATCGCTGCCGCCGCCAACGTGCTCAACATCGGCGCCGGCACCGTTTCGGCGACCTTCGCGCTGCCGTCGTTCACGGTCACCGCGCGGCCGAATTACATCCTGACCGGCGAAATCACCGGCAGCTTCGGCCGTTTTTCGTACAGCGAAGCACCGGGCGCGAGCACCACGGCGACGGTCAGCGGCACCTCGAGCATCGACGGCGTGGTCGTCGCCAACTACCTCGACACGCCGCTGACGCGGTTCGCCATCACCGCCAACAACGGCGAGTACGGCGCGGTGTCGGCCACGGTCGGCCAGGGGCCGTTCAACGAGTTCAAGTTCACCGGCGGCGCGCTCACGCTCACCGCGACCAACGGCGCGATCCCGTTCTCCAACGTCAGCCCGCAGGCATCGACCGAGTTGCGCATCTCGTTCACCGCGCTGCCGGTGCCGGAGCCGGAGTCGTACGCGATGCTTCTCGCCGGGCTGTGCCTGCTTGGGGTGATCGTCCGGCGCCGCACCCGCGACGACGCCTGACGCATCGCGATTCCGGCGCCATGTCGGCGCCGTTCGCGCCCCGCTGCGGCGGGGCGTCGTTCTTCCGGGCCGGCCTCAGCCCTGCCAGACCGCGTAGCCCGCCTCGCGCAGGCTGATCGCGAGTTCGACCTCCATCGCGCGCGCGGCGTCATGGGGCATCGGGTTGTAGACCGCATAGAGTTGCGGCAGCAGGCGCACGCCGTAGCGCAGCACATAGCGGTTGGCCTGGATGCCGGCCTTGTGGCGGTCGAAGCGCAGGTCGGGATCGAGCCCGGTCATGCCGACGTAGACGCAGGGCTTGCCGAAGCGGTAGTCCGGATTGGCCCGGCGAAACCGCGGCTCGTCCCACACGTCGAGGGCGAGTTCGACGACATAGACGTGGTGGTGGTGGCGGCCGGGCATGCGATGGCGGGCGGCGCGGCGCGCGCGGGCGCGGCACGGTGCATGCACGCTACCATACGCGGCTTCGCCGGCGCCGCCGCTGGCCGCCCTGTGAACCCGAACCTGCCGTGACCGCAACCCGCAGCTCCTCGCCCGTCGACACCTTCGACTACGTCATCGTCGGCGCGGGTTCCGCCGGCTGCGCGCTGGCCTATCGCCTCAGCGCATCCGGCCGCCATCGCGTGCTGCTGCTCGAGGCCGGCGCGGACGACCGCTGGATCTGGCTGCGCATTCCCACCGGCATCGCCAAGGTGATGGTCGGCGAGCGCGCGCTGTGGCGCTTCACCACCGAGAGCGAGCCGGGTCTCGGCAACCGGCCGCTGTTCTGGCCGCGCGGCCGGGTGACCGGGGGTACCGCCACCGTCAACGGCATGTTCTGGGTGCGCGGCGATCCGGCGGAGTACGACCACTGGAGCGAACTCGGAAACTCCGGATGGAGTTACGCGGAGGTGGCACCGGTGTTCCGGCGCATGGAGCGCTACGCCGGCGGCGACGCCGCGGTGCGCGGCCGCGACGGGCCGCTGGCGATCACCGAGTATGGTCCGCGCGATCCGCTGACCGATGCCTTCCTGCGCGCCTGCGCCGAGGCCGGCATGGCCGAGAATCCGGACTACAACGGCGGGCACTACCTGGGTGCCGGACTGATGCAGCTGTCGACGCGGCGCGGCTTCCGCTTCGGCGTGCGCGAGGGTTACCTCTATCCGGCCCTGCGCCGCGCCAACCTGGCGCTGCGCACCGGTGCGCACGCGATGCGCGTGGTCTTCGACGGCGCGCGCGCGGCCGGCGTCGAGTACCGCCAGGGCGACGCGACGCGGATCGCGCGCGCCGCGCGCGAGACCATCCTGTGCGCCGGCGCGGTGCAGTCGCCGCAGCTGCTCGAGCTCTCCGGCATCGGCGCGGCCGCGCGCCTGCGCGGTCTCGGCATCGACGTGCGGCATGATCTGCCCGGCGTCGGCGAGAACCTGCGCGATCATCTGCAGGCGCGCCTGATGGTCGAGGCGCGCGGCTTCCGCACCCTCAACACCATCCTGCCCAACCCGCTCGCGCGCCTGCGCATGGGCCTGCGCTGGCTGCTGCTGCGCGACGGCCTGATGAGCGTGCCGGGCGCCACCGCGCATGCGTATGCGAAGACGCTGCCCGGGCTGCGGCAGCCGGACATCAAGCTGCAATTGCACCACCTGACCAGCCCGGACGAGCGCAACCCGAACAAGGTCGTGCTCGACGCCAACGACGGCTTCTCGATCGGCGTGGTGCAGCAGCAGCCGGCCTCGCGCGGCGCGATCCACATCCGCTCGGCCGACCCGTTCGCCGCGCCCGAGATCCGCGCCAACTACCTGACTGCGCCGGAAGACATCGCGGCCGTGGTGCGCGGGCTGGAGCTGGCGCGCCGGGTGACGCGGCAGCCCGCGTTCGCCGCGCACGTCGTGCGCGAACTGCGGCCCGGCGCGGATGCGGTGTCCGCGGGCGATCTCGAGGCCTACATCCGCAGCACCATCTTCGGGTCCTACCATCCGGTCGGCACCTGCCGCATGGGCGGCGATGCCGGCGCGGTCGTCGACGCGCGCCTGCGCGTGCACGGGGTGCCGGGACTGCGGGTGGCCGATGCGTCGGTGTTCCCGACCATTCCCGCCTCCAACACCAACGCGGCGGCCATCCTCACCGGCGAGAAGGCGGCCGACTTCATCCTCGCCGAGGCCGCTGCCTGACGCGTGCGCGACCTGCCGGCGCCGGGCCCGCGCGCGGCCGCGGCCGGTGTTCCCCGGTCGAACTTTGCGGCGCGTGGCACAATTTTCGCCATGGCTGACGACAACCAGTGGGCGTTTCCCGAAGAATTGCGACCGCGGCGCGACGAGGTGGCGTTCGATCTCGATCGCGCGCTCGACGCCATGCTGCTGCTGCGGGCGGCGATCCCGCCGGAGGCATTCACGGCCGAACTGCTCGGCACCGAGCGTGCCGGCTATGCCATCGTCATCGGCACCGACGGGCTGGTCCTGACCATCGGCTACCTGATCACCGAGGCGCAGACCCTGTGGCTGTCGACCAATCGCGGCACCACGGTGCCGGGCACCGTGCTGGCCTACGACCAGGCCACCGGCTTCGGACTGGTGCAGCCGCTGTCCGCGCTGAACGTCGCGCCGCTGCCGATCGGCAGCGCTGCCGACCTGACGCCCGGCGACACCTTGTACGTGCTCGGCCACGGCGGGCTGCCGCATGCCTTGAAGACGCGCCTGCTCGCCAAGCGCGAATTCGCCGGCTATTGGGAGTACGTTCTCGACGAGGCGCTGTTCACCTCGCCCGCGCATCCGCAGTGGGGCGGCAGCGCGCTCGTCGATGCCGCGGGGCGCCTGGTCGGCGTTGGTTCGCTCCTGGTGCAGGAACAGGAAGGCAACGACGACGAGCCGCGCAAGATCAACATGTTCGTGCCGATCGACCTGCTCGGACCGCTGCTGCCGTCGATGCGCGCCACCGGCAGCAGCGGCCTGCCGCCGCGGCCCTGGCTCGGCCTGTATGTGCAGGAGGCCGACGGCCAGCTCGTCGTCGGCGCGCTCGCGCAGGGCGGGCCGGCGGATCGCGCTGGGGTGCGCCCGGCCGACCTCGTCATCGGGGTCGGCGACGAGCGCGTCCGGGGCCTCGCGGCGTTCTTTCGCCGGGTCTGGGCGCAGGGGCCGGCCGGCGTCGAGGTGCCGCTGACGCTGGCGCGCGAAGGCGATGTGCTGCGCGTGAAGGTGCGCTCGGCCGACCGCAACGACTTCCTCTGGAAGCCGCGCCTGCACTAGGCGGCGGCATGCGGCATCCGCGTCCTGCGCCGGCGGCGCAGGCGCGCAAGATTTCGCTGGACAGGCGCGGGCGGCGGAGTATATTTTTGACGACCCGAGCGTCCGGCGCCATCCGGCCCGCCGCGCCGGCCACCGGCACCGTTCCATGTCCGAAAGCGAAGTTACCGGCGAGCGCTTCATGCGCTTCCACGCGCTCTACCGCGAGGTCGTCAAGAGCGAATTCGACGCGCTCGAGTTCGCCGAGGACGACCTGTACGCGTTCCAGGTGCTCGACCGCGCCTTTCGTTCGGACAACCAGGAGTTGCGCAATCTGGCCGCGCATCTGCAGACCCAGCGCGAAGCGGCGCTCGAGACCATCACGCTGCGCGCGTCGGAGATCAACGAGAGCACGCGCAAGCTGAAGACGCTGGAACTCAAGGTCCTCGAGCGCGCCGGCCTGTCGGGCGACCTGCCGCCGGGCGGCGCGGCGCAGGACGAGGCGCCCGAGTCGGGCGCGCTGCCCGGCCGCGAGGCGCCGCGTGCCGACGCGCCGGCGGCCGAATCCGGGAATCGCGGGCGGCGCAAGGGCTGGCTCAGCTAGGGTCGGCGACAGGGGCGACCCCGGCCCGCCGCGCGCGGCGTCGCCTGCGTCAGTGCGGCGCGCGCGGATCCTGCCGCGGCGTATGATCCGCGCTTTGCACGGCGCAACAAGGAGACATCATGCACAAGCTCTACTACGGCATCGGCGCCTGTTCCTTCGTGCCGCACGCCGCGCTCGAAGCGATTCGCGAGGCCACCGGCGAGGCCTACGAGACCCAGCTCGTCAAGCTGCACAAGAACGAGCAGGGGGCCCCGGACTTCCTGGCGCTCAATCCCAACGGCCAGGTGCCGGTGCTGCTGGTCGACGGCAGGCCGCTGACCCAGATCGTCGCCATCTGCGACTACCTGGACCGCAAGTATCCGCAGATCGGGCTGATGCCCACCGACCCGTGGCAGCGCACCGAGGCGATGTCGCTGCTCGCCTGGATGAACAACAGCGTGCACCCGACCTTCACCCACGTGTTCATGCCGTTCAAGTTCGCGGACGATGCCGAGGCCCAGGCCGAGCTGAAGCGCTACAACACCGCCAATTACCGCAGGCTGCTCGAGCGCATCCAGGGCATGGTCGCCCTGGCCGACCCGTGGCTGTTCGGCAGCAAGGTGTCGTTCCTCGATCTGTACGCGCTGGTGCTGTTCCGCTGGGGCGGTCTGGCCGGCGTCGATCCCGACACCCTGCCGCAGTACAAGGCCTTCGTCGAGCGCCTGGCGCGGGTGCCGGCGGTGGCGGCCGCGCTCGCGCGCGAGGGGGCGCCGCTCAACATGTACAAGAAGGCCGCGTGAGGCCGGCGCGCCGCGCGGCCCGCGCCCTGCCCGGGCGGCGCGAACGCGCATGAGGATCGCCGCGGTCGAGGCGATTCCGCTCGCGATTCCGTACACCTACGGCGCGAGCGGCTACACGCTGGGCGCGCAGCGCGCGCAGGTGCTCGACTTCTGCCTGGTGCGGGTCGAGACCGACGACGGCATCGTCGGCTGGGGCGACGCCTTCGCCTACGGGTCGTGCACTGCCGTCAGCGCCGCGGTGCGCGACATGGTCGCGCCGCTGGCCGTCGGCGCCGACGCCGCCGACATCGCCGGGCTCTCGCGCCGGCTGCAGCAGGCGCTGCACATCTTCGGGCGCTACGGCATCACGCTGCATGCGCTCTCCGGGCTCGACATCGCGCTGTGGGACATCGCCGGCAAGGCAGCCGGCAAGTCGCTCGCGGCGCTCGTGGGCGGCGCGCCGCGCCGCAGCGTCCCCGCCTACGCGAGCCTGCTGCGCTACGCGGACGCCGGGCTGGTCGCGACCCATGCGGCGCGCGCCGTCGCCGCGGGCTTTGCCGCGATCAAGCTGCACGAGATCGACGAGGCGGTGATCGCCGCCGCGCGTGCGGCGGTCCCCGCGGCGGTGCCGCTGATGTTCGACGTCAACTGCCCGTGGGCGCCCGACGAGGCGCTGTCGATCTGCTCGCGCCTGGCCGCGCATCGGCCCCACTGGGTCGAGGAGCCGGTGTTCCCGCCCGAGGACTTCGCATCGTTGCGGCGCATTCGCGACGCGGCGCGCGTGCCGCTGGCCGCCGGCGAGAACTGGTGCACCGCGGTCCAGTTCGCGCAGGCGCTCGACGCGCGCGCGGTCGACATCGTGCAGCCGTCGGTCACCAAGGTCGGCGGCGTCACCGAATTCCTGCGCGTGCTCGACCTCGCGCGCGAGCACGGCGTGCGGGTCGCGCCGCATTCGCCGTACTTCGGGCCGGGGGCGCTGGCCACCCTGCAACTGCTCACCCGGATCGCGGAGCCCGCCTGGTTCGAGCTCTTCTACCTCGATGCGGCGGCGTCGCTGTTCGGCGACGCGCTGCGTCCCGCCGGCGGGACGATGACGATCCCGCAGGGGCCGGGACTCGGCTGCGATCCCGACCCCGCGGTGATCGCGCGGTATCGGACCGACGGGTCCGGCGCCCGCTGACCGTTCAGTACCCGATCGCCGCGCCGTCGGAGCGCGGGTCGGAGCCGCCGCAGCGCATGCCCGAGAGCGGGTCGATGACGATGCCGTGCGCGTGCCCGGCAAGCTCGTTCCAGTCGCCCCAGCGGTCCAGCAGATGGCCGCGTCGCGCCAGTTCGTCGATGGTGGCGGCGGGGAAGCGCGCCTCGATGTGCAGGGTGTCGCGCGGCTCCGTGAGGCCGAAGCGGCCGGACAGCCAGCGCGGCGCTTCGAGCGCCTCCTGGATGTCGCAGCCGAAGTCGAGCAGGTTGACGTAGGTCTGCAGATGGATCTGCGGCTGGCCGTCGGCGCCCATGCAGCCGAGGACGCTCCACAGCCTGTCGTTGCGAAAGCCGAGCGAGGCGATCAGGGTGTGCAGCGGCGTCTTGCCCGGCGCCAGGCAGTTCGGGTGCGCCGGATCGAGGTTGAAGTAGGCGCTGCGGTTCTGCAGCACCACGCCGGTGTCGCCGGCCGTCACGCCGGAGCCGAACACCCCGTACAGGCTGTGGATCAGCGAGGCGGCGTTGCCGTCGGCATCGACGGCGGCGATGAACACCGTGTCGCCGGCGAGGCTGCCGTAGGAGGGCACGCGGTCCCAGGGCAGCGCGCGCGCCGGGTCGATCAGGCCGCGGCGCTCGGCCGCGTATGCCTTGGAGATCATGCGCGCCATCGGCACATCGGCGAACGCGGGGTCGGCCAGGTGGCGGTCGCGGTCGTGATAGGCGATCTGCTTGGCCTGCACCAGGAAGTGCACGTGGTCGGGCCCGAGGAACTCGCGGCGGTGCAGTTCCATGGGCTCGACCAGGTTCAGCATCTCGAGCACCGTGAAGCCCTGGGTCGGCGCCGGCGTCTCGTAGAGCGTGAGGTCGCGATAGGTGCCGACGATCGGCTCGCCCCAGCGCGCGGTCTGGCCCTTCAGGTCGGCCGCGGTGAACAGGCCGCCGCGGGCGGCGGCGAACGCCGCCAGCGCATCCGCCACCTCGCCCTCGTAGAAGCCGGCGCGGCCGCGGTCGGCGATCGCTTCGAGGGTGCGCGCGAGGCCGGCGTTGACCAGCGTGGTGCCGGCGCGCGGCACCGTGCCGCCGGGCAGGAACAGCGCGGTCGTCTCCGGATACGGCGCGAGCTCGGCGGCGACGCTGGCGATCCATCCGGCCAGCCGGGAGGTCACCGGAAAGCCGTCGCGCGCGTAGGCGATCGCGGCTTCGAGGTTGCGCGCGAGCGGTAGGCGGCCGTAGGCGGCGTGCGCCTCGCACCATCCGGCCACCGCGCCCGGCGTGGTCAGCGTCGCCGGGACGATGCCGCGGTACGGCACCTCGGCCAGGCCGCGCGCGCGGAACCAGTCGATGCTGCCGGCGGCCGCGGCCCGGCCGCCGGCGTCGAGGTAGCGGACCGCGCCCGTCCGCGCGTCGTGGATCAGCCAGAAGGCGTCGCCGCCGACGCTGGTCATGTGCGGATAGAGCACCGCGAGCGCGGCGCTGGCGGCGATCGCCGCATCGACCGCCGAGCCGCCGGCGCGCAGCACGTCGGCGCCGGCGGCGGAGGCGAGGGAATGCGGGCAGGTGACCATGCCGCGCGGGGCCAGGGTGGGGGGACGTCCGGTGCGAATGCGCATGTCGAAGCGAAGCGATGTTGGCAAGAAGGCGCGAGTGTGGGCCAAATCGCGCCGGCGTGCCGGCGCGGCGCCGCTAGAATGTCCGCTCGAAAACAAAGCCGGCGCGCAGCGCGACGCGCGCCGCGCGGCGAAGGGCGACAGGTGGCGAGACTCGAGGGCAAGGTGGCATTCATCACCGGCGGCGCGGCGGGCATCGGCCGCGCCACCGCGATCCTGATGGCGCGCGAGGGCGCGCGCGTGGCGGTCGCCGACATCGACGCGCGCGCCGCCGAGGAAACCGCGGCGCTTGCCGGCAACGGCGCGATCGCGATCCGCACCGACGTGACCGACGAGGCCAGCGTGGCGGCGGCGATCGCCGCGACGGTGCGCCAGTTCGGCGCGCTGCACATCCTGCACAACAACGCCGGCGGCTCGACGCCCCAGGACAGCAATGTCGTCGACGCGCCGATCGAGGAATTCTGGCGCGTCATCCGGCTCGACCTCTTCGGCACCTTCCTCGGCTGCCGCCACGGCATCCCGGCGATCGCGCGTTCCGGCGGCGGCGCGGTGATCAACATGACCTCGAACATGGCGTTGATGGGCGTGCCCAGCCGCGACTGCTACACCGCCGCCAAGGGCGGCGTGGCCGCGCTCACGCGCTCGATGGCGGTGGAGTTCGCGCCCGCGCGGGTGCGCGTGAACGCGGTCGCGCCCTCGGCGACCATGACCGAGCGCCTGAAGAAGCTGGTGCAGGCCAACCCCGCGGTGAACAGGCTCGCCGCCTCGCATCTGCTCGGCACGATCACGCCCGAGGACATCGCCAGCGCGGTGCTCTACCTCGCCTCCGACGAATCGCGCGCGATGACCGGGCAGGTGATGGCCGTCGACAGCGGGGTCACCATCAGCTGAGCCTGTCCCGGCGTCGCCGCATGCGGCTGTCCTGACCGGCAGACCGGCCGGCGCGCCGACCACGATCGACGTGCACGACCCCTACGCCCCCTTTCGCCATCGCGACTACCGGCTGTTCATCGCCATGGTGGCGGTCGCCTCGCTCGCGCAGCAGTCGCTCGGCGTGGCGGTGGGCTGGGACATCTACGAGCGCACCGGCTCGGCGATGGCGCTGGGCTGGGTCGGGCTCGCGCAGTTCATCCCGGTGCTCGCGTTCTTCCTTCCCGCCGGGCAGCTCGCCGACCGCCACGACCGGCGGCGCATCGTCGCCGCCAGCCTCGTGGTGTGGGTGGCGGCATCGGCGCTGCTGGTTGCCTGCGCGTACCGCGCGCTGCCGGTGGCGTGGATCTACCTGGCGATCGCCGCGGTCGGCATGTCGACGGTGCTGAACCGCGCCGGCCGCGATGCGCTGCTGCCCCAGCTGGTGCCTGCCGAGACCCTGGCGCAGGCGGTGATGTGGAACAGCACCGTGTTCCAGACCGCATCGGTGGCCGGTCCGGCGCTCGCGGGACTCCTGATCGCGCTCGGCGGATCGGCGATCACCGTGTACGGCTTCAACCTGGCCGCGATGGTCGCGGCGATGACGCTCGCGCTGGCGATCCGGCGGCGCGCGCCGTCGCATGGCCGGAAGCCGTCGACCTGGGCCGACCTGTTCGGCGGCCTCGCGCACGTGTGGAAGACCAAGGTGGTGCTGGGCCTGATCACGATCGATCTCTTCGCGGTCATGCTCGGCGGGGCGACCGCGCTCATGCCGGTGTTCGCCAAGGACATCCTCGGGGTCGGCCCCACCGGGCTGGGCTGGCTGTCCGCCGGCCCGGCGATCGGCGCGGTGCTGATGGCCACCGCCGCGGCGCGCGGCTGGCGCGGCCCGCCGCCGCATGCCGGCCGCACCTTCCTGGCGGCGGTGGCGGTGTTCGGGGTCGCGACCATCGTCTTCGGGCTGTCGCGCTGGTACTGGCTGTCGCTCATCGCGCTCGTCGTGCTGGGCGCGGCCGACAACGTCGGCGCGGTGATCCGCCAGACCGCGGTGCAGCTCTACACCCCGGACGAGCTGCGCGGCCGCGTCTCGGCGGTCAACCGCGTGTTCATCAGCTCGTCCAACGAACTCGGGGCGGTCGAATCCGGGCTGCTCGCCAGCCTGACCAATCCGGTGTTCGCCGTCGTCGCCGGCGGCGTCGCGACGCTCGCGATCGCCGCCGCCGGGTTTCGCGTCTTTCCCGACCTGCGCGGCTTGAAGAAGGTCGGCGGCTGAGCCGGGTTCAGATGCCGGCGGCGAGCGTTGCGCGGGCCGTGACCAGCGCGGCGGCATCGGCAGCGCGGCCGGCGCCGCGGTAGGCCTCGACGAGGCCGCGCTCGACGAACTCGCGCTGGGCGCGGCTGCCGCCGAGGCGCACCGCGTCGCCGCGCGCGTCCTCGAGGCAGCGGATGGCCGCGGTCCAGTCGCGCGCGGCGAGCGCGCCGAAGCCGATCGCGATCTCGGCCGCCACCGCGCAGGCCGGCCGCTCGCCGCCGAGGCGGCCGAGGTCCGCCACCACGTGCTCCAAACCGGCGCGGTCGCCGGCGCCGACGCAGGCCATCGCGGTGTGCACGTCGGCGAACGCCACACCCGGCTGCGGATAGCGCGCGCGGGCGAAGGCGGCGAGCGCCTGCCAGGCGGCCGGCGCGACCGCCTGCCCGGCGCGCGCGGCGCGCCACAGCCACGAGGCCGCGTCGGTCAGCGCGTTGAGCGGCGGCATGGTCTCGCCGCGGCCGTCGAGGAAGGCGCCGAACTCGTCGGCGAAGAGCCGCCAGCCGGCCGCCGCGTCGCCGGCGGCCATCTCCCACAGCGCCAGGTGCCAGTTCAGGTGGCCGCGCAGCATCGCGCGCGGCGAATAGCCGGGCAGCCACGCGCGCAGGAAGCGTGCGCCCTCCCCGGCCTGGTTCAGCTCGTGGTGCACGTGGGCGCGCACGTGCGCGGCGTTGCCGTTGTGCGGCGCTGCCTCCAGCGCACGCATCACGCGGTCCTCGGCGGCGGCGAGGCGCCCGCTCTCGCATTCGGCGAAGGCGAGCGTGGTGTTGAACCACCAGTCGTCGCCGTAATGGGTGGCGAGCGGCGCGAGCAGGGCGAACAGTTCTTCCTCGCGTTCCGCGCGGCCGGAGAACGCGACGAGTCCGAACACCCCCGCGGTCGGCTGCAGCACCATGGCATCGCGCGGCCAGGAGGCGAGGTGCGTCTTGATCGCGGCGAGCGCGTCGGCGCTCCGGCCCTCGACGGCGAGCGCCTGCGCCTCGACGTGGGAGCGCTCGCGCGCCGAGGCGCCGGCGGCCAATGTGCGAGCGCGCGCGGCCGACTCGCGCGCCTCCGCCCCCCGTCCATAGGTGGCAAGGCAGCGCGCGCGCCCGATCTCTGCAAGCGCGAACCCCGAGTCCAGTGCCAGCGCGGCGTCGAAACCGGCGACCAGCGCGTCGCCGGCGGCAAGCAGTCGGTCAACCGCCGCGACGTAGGCGTCGGCGGCGGCCGGCGAGGTGGTCAGAGGCAGGTCGTAGCGATCGTTGGGCATCGCCGGATTCTCGGGTCTGTCTAGTGCGCTGGCAAGCGGCGGATGCCGTGGTGAAACGACCGGACGCGGGCGCGCTACGATACGGCCTTTGCCAGCCTGCGCGTTCCGCCCGTGTCCCGACTGTTCTCGAATCGCGATCGTCATTTCGACATGGGCATGCTGCCGGTCGAGCGCCTGGCGCGCGACGCGCAGGCGCCGATCCTGCCGGCGGCGTCTCCAGCGGACGCCGCGCCGGCGTTGCCCGAGGGCATCGGGCCGGCCCTGGCCGAATACCTTGCGCTCTTCGCCGGTTACCTCGACGGCGAGCCCGCACGCGCTCGGGCGCCGCTGCCCGACGATCTCGAAACCCGCGCGCGCAACCTCAAGGCATCGGCGTACTTCCTCGATGCCACGCTGGTCGGCGTCTGCCGCCTCGAGGCCGGCGACTGGATCGACGGCGCGAGCCGGTCCCTTACCCACGCCCTGGTGTTCTGCGTCGAATTCAACCGCGAGCCGCATCGCGACGAGCCGGGCGCTCTGTGGCTCGCCGGCTGCAACGCCGCGCGCAGTGCCGTGCGCGCCACAGAAGTGGCCGTGGTCCTGTCAGGCTATGTGCGTGCCATGGGCTACGCGGCCAGCGGACATGCGCCCGGCGCGACGCGGGTGACGCTGGAGGCGCTGGCGCAGCGCGCCGGCATCGCGCGCGCCGAAGGCGGCGTCTTGGCCATGCCGTTCTCGCGGCGCGGCTTCGCGCTCGGCGCAGTGACCACCGACCTGCCGCTCGCGGCCGACCTGCCGCTTGCGCCCGGCGCGTCGCTGGACTGGCCGGACAGTGCTGCCTACATGGGCAAGGGCGGTACGCGTCCCGGCTGGCAGGACGCCGAGGACGCGTTGCGTCCCCTGCACCTGGGCCGCTACCCGATGGAGACGATTCGCCGCGTGCCCGAGCCGACCACGCTGGTGTTGCGCGACGAGATTACGCGCATGTCCAAGCGTGCCGACCTCTTCACGCGCGCGCTGGCCGGCGACCTGGGCGAGAAGCCGAAGGCCGAGCGGGCGCGCTTCGCGACCAAGCATCCGCTGGCCTTCGCGATGACGCCCCTGATCCGCAACATGGTGCCGCACCAGGGCACCCGCGCGCCGCTGGCGCCGACCGGGCTCGGTGGCGACCTTTCGGATGCGCGCCGCAACGCGCAGGCGGTCAAGGCCCTTGCCTATTACCTGGGCGCGGACCTGGTCGGAATCTGCGAGACCGAGCCGTGGATGTACTACTCGCACGATGCCGAGGAGGGCAAGCCGATCGCGCCCTACCATCGCCACTGCGTGGTCATGCTCATCGACCAGGGCTTCGAGACCATGGAGGGCGCCTCCGGCGATGACTGGATCTCCGGCGCGCAGTCGATGCGCGCCTACATGCGCGGTGCGCTGATCGCCGGGGTGATGTCTTCCCACCTGCGGCGCCTGGGCTATTCGTCGCGCGCGCACACCAATGCGCATTCCGAGGTGCTGCATATCCCGGCTGCGTTGATGGCGGGGCTGGGCGAGCTTTCGCGCATCGGCGAACTGGTGCTCAATCCGTTCATCGGCCCGCGCTCCAAGAGCGTGCTCCTGACCACCGACCTGCCGCTGGAGTTCGACCAGCCGATCGATTTCGGCCTGCAGGCGGTGTGCGCGATGTGCTTCAAGTGCGCGCGCGAGTGCCCGTGCAACGCCATCCCGTTCGGGCCGAAGGTGATGTTCAACGGCTACGAGATCTGGAAACCGGATGTCGAGAAATGCGGCAAGTACCGCCTCACCAACATGAAGGGCTCGGCCTGCGGGCGCTGCATGAAGACCTGCCCGTACAACCGCGAGGACCTGGTCGAGTCCGACCGTCTGCTCGAGTTGTCGATCAAGGTGCCCGCCGCGCGCCGCGCGCTCATCGACTACGACGACCGCATCGGCGGCGGGGTGCGCAATCCGGTCAAGCGCTGGTGGTTCGACCTGGAGCTGGTCGACGGGGTCTGCGTCACGCCGCGCGGGGTCAACGAGCGCGATCTCGATCTTGCTCGCGGCGACAAGCTCGCCCGCGAGCAGAAGCTCGCGTACTTTCCGCCGCCCCTGCAGCCGCCCGGCGGGACAACGCTCGCCACCGTCGTGCCGGTCGACCGCGCCGCGGGGCAGAAGGCCTACGCCGAGGCCGAGAAGCCGGCGGCCGCGCGCCGGCGGGTGCGGGCGTCATGACTCTCCGAATCCGCCGCGCCGTTCGCGGTGCAGGACTTGGCGCGGCTGCCGCTGCGCTGGCGCTTGCCGCCCTTCCGGCCGCGCTCGCCAACGATTTCCAGGAAGGCTACCGCCGCGGCTTCGAGGATGGCTTCGCCGCCGGGCAGCGCGCAGGCGCGCAGCAATCCGCGCCGCTGGCCGTGCCGGCAGCGCCGCCGCCGGTCGTCAATCGCGGCATCATCATTGCGCGCGCC
>JAEUOS010000008.1 GCA_016790695.1 Burkholderiales bacterium | reverse complement strand
CGCGGCGAGCGCGCGCGCGCCGTCGAGCAGCGCGCGGCGGAAGCGCACGATCGCGACGTCGGTCGGCGAGAGGTGCTCGCGGGTGCGGTCGGCGATCAGGCCCTGGCTGTCCTGCGCCATCGCATCCTGCTCGGCAATGCCGCGCACGCCGGTGAACGAGCGCGTCTTCTGCTCGCCGCGGTCGATCAGGTAGTCGTTGGAACGGTTGCGCAGCGGCACATAGCCCGGGCCCAGCTCGGCGAACTGGCCGTAGCCGCCCTTGGCATAGCGCGCGCGCTCGGGCGCCGGCAGCGGCGCCTCCGGGTGCCACGCATAGACGTAGATCCAGCACGACTGGTCGTCGATCGGCACCCAGGTGTAGCCGTAGTAGGTCTCGCCGGGCATCGACGAGGGCGTCACCGAATGCGACGGCAGCATGAACTGGGTGATGCGCCAGTAGAGCGCGCCGGGATCGGCGTCGCGCGCGCCGCCGATGACGAAGCCGGCGTCGTGCGGGCTGATCGAAAAGCGCGGCAGCGGATCGTTGCGCAGCCAGCGGATGCGGTTCTCGTCGGCCGCCGCGGTCATGGTGTCGTTGGCGGCGAGCGCGGGCGCGGGCATGTGCAGGAACGAGAAGTGCGCGGTGTCGAGCGCTCCCTCGAGCGAATGCGCCCAGTTGCACTGCTGCAGGCGCTTGGTGACGAAGCGCTGCGCCGGCGGCACCAGCCCCACCTCCAGCTGCGGCACCTCGGCCGGCATGTGCTCGCGCGGCCCGAGGTAGGCCCACACCATGTCGCCGAACTCGCGGGTCGGGTAGGCGGTGATCGCGATCTTGCCGTGATAGCCGCTGCCGGCCGGGACGTTGGGCAGTTCGAGCGCGCGGCCGTCGGCGTCGTACTTCCAGCCGTGGTAGACGCAGCGCAGCCCGCCTTCCTCGTTGCGCCCGAAGAACAGGTCGGCGCCGCGGTGCGCGCAGCGCGGGTCGACCACGCCGACGCGGCCGGCGCTGTCGCGAAAGGCGACCAGATCCTCGCCCAGGACCTTGAGGCGGATCGGCGGGCCGTCGCGCGCGGGCAATTCCTCGGACAGGGCCACCGGCTGCCAGAAGCGCCGGAAATACGCGCCCATCGCGGTCCCGGGCCCGGTGCGGACGAGCAGTTCGTTGTCGGCAGCGGAGAGCATGGCGGCCGATTATAGGTAGGCGCGGAGCGTTCGCACGCCGGGCGCCGCGGCAGGTGCCTACCCCGCGGCCGCGGCGCGCGCTTCCTCCGTCTCGGCCGCGATGCGCCATTGCCCGCCCTCGCGCACCAGCACCAGCATCTTGGCGGTGCCGCGCTCGCGATAGTTGTCGGCGCTGTAGTCCTGCGCGAAGCGCGCGATCACGCGCTCGCCCGCCACCGGCTCGACCTGCAGGTTGCGCAGGGTGACCTCGATGCTGCGTGCACCGGCGAGGCGGTTGCGGCGCGCGCGCTCCCAGGCGGCGCGGTTCATTCCGCGGTCCGGCACGAATGCCGCGGCGTAGGCGGCGAGATAGCGTTCGGCGTCGCGGCCGGACCAGGCAGCCGCCCAGCCGAAGATCGCCTGTTCGGCATCCTCGAGATCCTGCGCGCCAAGCGTGCTGGCGCGCGGCGGCGCGACCGCGGGCGACACCGCGGGCGGCGTGGCCGGCGCCGGCGACGCGGCGAGAACCGGGGCGGACAGGCCGGGAACCGCCGCCACCGGAGCCGCCGGGGCCGCATCGCGCGCCGCCACGGTCAGGATCGCATACATGATGCCCGCGCCCGCCAGTGCCGAGCACACCGACGCCGCCGCGAGGAGGCGCCTCGGCACGGCCGCCGCCACCGCCGCCGCGACCACCGCCGCCGCCGGCGCCGCGGGACGCGGTTCCGCCTGGTCGTCCGGTCCGTAGTCGCACAGGATGCGGGTCTTGATCGGCGAGGCGGGCCGCGGCAGCGCCGGCACGCGCGGCGGCGCCGGCGGGCGGGGCGCGGCGCGGCGCGCGTGGCGCGGCTCGCGCAGGTGGCCGATGGCGAGTTCGATGGTGCTCATGCGAGAGGCGCCCGCAAGGACGACGGGCGGGCGGTGGCGATAGCGACGCTTACGGCCGTCCGCCGCCTTTCTTGAGCACCCGCGGCGGCGCCTACCAGGTGCGCGCGAACCAGGTGCGCGGACGCACGCAGGTCAGCGCGAAGTAGCCGGCGGTCACCGCCGCGGCGGCGAGGAACACCGCCTGGAACCCGGCCATGAAGGCGGGCCCCGGCGCCGCGCCGGCGGCGAGCGCGCGCGCTTCGAAGGTCGCCTGGATCCAGGTCCATGCCGACGCGCCGCTGACGATGCCGATGGTGCGGGTGACCATGGTGAGGCTGCCGGCGACCCCGCGCGCGGCGCGCGGCAGCGCCGCAACGACGATGTCGGTGTACGCCACCTGGTACAGGCCGATGCCGACGCCCTGGAAGACGAAGCACGCGACCATCGGCACGAACGCCGGCGCGGCGCCCCACAGCGCGATCGCGGCCAGGCCGCTGGCGACCACGCAGGCGCCGGCAAAGGCCGCGCGGCGCACGCCCAGGGCGCCCACCAGCCGCGCCGCGAACGCCGAGCCGAGGAGCGCGCCGGCCGCCCAGAACGCCAGCAGCGCGCCGCTCTGCAGCGGTCCCCAGCCGCCCATGCGCACCATGTAGTACGGCACCACCAGCGGGATCGCGAAGCAGGTGAACTGCACGACGATGCTGCCGAGGTTGGGCAGCACGAAGTCGGGGTGGCGCGCCACCGCGTGCGGCAGGAACGGCTGCGCGCGCCCGCGCTCGCGCCAGACGAACGCGACGAAGATCGCCAGGCCGAGGCCGGCCAGCGGCGCGGCCGGCCAGGCGCCTCCCTGCGGGCGCAGGAGCGACGGCCCGAGCAGCAGCAGCGCCATCGCCGCGGCCAGCATCGCCGCGCCCAGCACGTCGAAGGCGCCGGGCGCGCGCGCGGGCGGCGCGGCGCGCGCGCGCGCGACCAGCGGCGCGCAGAAGAACGCGGCCAGCACGATCGGCACGCGGAACCAGTACACGCCGGGCCAGTCGAGCGCGGCGATGCTGGCGCCGCCGACGAGCGGCGCGACCACGCCGGCGAACGCCGACATGCCGCTGTAGGCCGACAGCGCCCAGGTGCGCCGCGACTCCTCGAACAGCGCCGTGGCCAGGGCCGGCGCGCACGACAGGGTGAGCGCCACCGCGATCCCCTGCAGCACCCGCGCGGCCAGCAGCCAGCCGAAGCCCGGCGCCAGCGCGCACAGCGTGAACGCGAGCGCGCCCAGGAGCACGCCGGCGCGGAAGACCCGCAGGTGTCCGATGCGGTCGCCCAGCGCGCCGAAGGCCAGCATCAGGCTGCCGTAGGTGAGCACGTAGCAGACGGCGACCCAGCGGATCGCGCGCGTGTCGAGCGCGAAGGCCCGGGTGATCGCCGGAAAGGCGACGTTGACCGAGAAGTCGAGCGGCGCGATCGAGGCGCCGAGGCCGACGATGGCCAGTGCCGCGAGCGCGCGCGGCGGTGCCGCGCTCACCGCTGCGGCGCGAGCGCGACGCCGTTCGCGTCGACCGGCGTGCCGTCGCGCACCGCGACGATGCGCTCCGGGTTGGCGTGGATGCCCAGCAGGCGCAACGGCGCCGCGCCCGCCGTGCCGAAGGCGTGCGGCAGTTCGGCGGGCAGGGCGACGATGTCGCCGGGGCCGAGGGTGTGCGCGGGCGCCGTGTCGCCCTCGAAATACACCGCCGCCTCGCCCTCGAGGATGAACAGCAGCTCGACGTAGGGGTGGGAATGCAGCGGCGTGCGGTAGCCGGGCGCGCAGGTCTGCACGCCGGTGAACACCGGCATGCCCTCGCCGCCGAGCAGGCGCCGGTAGGTCGACAGCGGACCGAAGTCCTGGTCGCTCGCCTCCGACAGGCGGGCGATGCGCGGTGCGGAGAGGGTCATGACGGTCGGGCGCGGTGCGGTCGGACCGCCAACATACCCCAAACCCGGCACGGGCGGCGGCGACGGCCGGCCGCGCCCAATATACTTGCGGCGCGGGCGGCTTGCGCCGCGGCCGCCGCGCCCTCCCGACCGCGAGCCCCGATGCCCCGAACCGAGCGCGAAGACAGCCTGCCCGACCTGTTCACCAAGGCCGGCGCGCTGCCGCGCGGGCGCGGCATGGTGAGCGGCGTGATCGCCTTCGCGCTCGCGGTGCTGTGCGTGCTCGGCGTGGCCGCGTTCCACTTCCCCGAGTACCTGACCACGCCGGAACTGCGCCGGCAGTATTCGGTGGACCTGCTGCGCCTGGTGCTGGCGGGCGCGATGCTCGTCGCCGGGGGCCTCGCGGCGGCCAACCTCGTCCTCGGGCGCAGCCGCTCGCTCAACGGCGCCGGCCTCGCGCTCGTGCTGCTGGCCTGGGCGCTCGGCGGCCACCGGGTGCCGGTCGGCGAATTCCCCGACCACACGCCCTACATCGGGCTCGACTGGTTCATCCTCGACCTGCTCGGCTCCTCGCTGGTGTTCATCCTGATCGAGAAGCTGTTCCCGCTCACCGCGCAGCCGGTGTTCCGGCCGGGCTGGCAGACCGACTTCGTGCACTTCATGGTCAACCACTTCGCGGTCGGCCTGGTGCTCCTGGTGGTCAACTTCCTGGTGCACCGCTTCTTCGGCTGGGCGGCCTGGCCGCCGCTGCAGGCATGGATCGCGGCGCTGCCGTTCGGGATCGAGCTGCTGCTGATCCTGCTGGCGGCCGACCTCGTGCAGTACTGGCTGCACCGCGCCTACCACGAGGTGCCGTGGCTCTGGCGCTTCCACGCCGTGCACCACAGCACGCTGTACATGGACTGGATGGCCGGCTCGCGCCTGCACATGCTCGAACTGGTGGCGACCCGGGTGGCGGTGCTGGGCGCGATCTACGTGCTGGGCTTCTCGAAGGAGGTGATGGACCTCTACATCATCATCGTCGGCTTCCAGGCGGTGTTCAACCACGCCAACGTGCGCCTGCCGGCGGCGTTCGCGCGCGCGCCGCTCAAGTACCTCGTGGTCACGCCCGATTTCCACCACTGGCACCACAGCTCGGAGCGCGCCGCGCTGGACCGCAACTACGCGGCGCACTTCGCCTTCCTCGACTTCCTGTTCGGCACCGCGGTGCGCTCGGCGCGCCGCTTCCCGGAGAAGTACGGGGTGCTGGGCGACACCATGCCCGAGGGATTCCTGCGCCAGCAGCTGTTCCCGTTCACCCGGAGACACCCGTCACCGTGAACAGTTCCTGCGCGCGCGCGACGCCGCGCAGGTCGTGCCGTCCGACGCTGGCGAGCGGGCGCCGCACCTGCGCGGCGAGCTCGGCCGACACCAGCAGCGGATGGCCCAGTTCCTTGGTCATGCCCTGGATGCGCGCGGTCATGTTGACCGCGGGCCCGACGACGTTGAACGCGAGCCGATCCGGCGAGCCGACGTTGGCATGCGTGACCGTGCCGACGTGCAGGCCGAGCCCGAACTCGATCCGCGCCTGGCCGGCGCGCCGGCGGCGATGGTTGACCACCGCGATCGAGTCGAAGGCGTCGACGGCCGCGTCGAGCGCCGCCTCGCACACCGCGGCCCGGTCGCCGGCCCGGCCGATCTCGAACACGATCAGGATCGCGTCGCCGATGAACTGCAGGATCTCGCCGCCGCGCGCGGCGGCGGCGGCCGCGCAGAACTCGAAATAGTCGTTCAGGAGCTGCAGCAGGTCGGCCGTCGGCAGGGTTTCCGACAGGCGCGTGAAGCCGCGCAGGTCGGAGTACCAGAACGCCGCGTCGATGCGGTCGCCGTCGCCGCGCCGGACCTGCCCGGCGATGATGCGCTCGCTGATGCGCGGGCCGACGAAGGTGTCGAGCAGCCCGACTGTCGAGCGGCGCACCGCGATGATCTCGACCAGCGGCGCCAGCAGGTTCGACAGCGCGGCGAAGCGCGCGAGGTCGGCGTCGGTGAAACCGGTCGCGGTCGCCAGGGTCAGCACGTTGACGGTGCCGGCGCTGGAGATCAT
>JAEUOS010000225.1 GCA_016790695.1 Burkholderiales bacterium | reverse complement strand
CGACCTGGTGCGGATCGCCGAGTCCGGCATCCGCGAGGTGTGGATCGACACCGCGCGCGGTACCGACGTCGCGGCGCCGGCCGCGGCGGCGGTCGAGGTGGCGGTCGAGGTGGCGGAGGCGGCGCCGGCGGCCGCGCCGGTCGGCGCGCCCGCCGCCGTCGTCGCCCCGCCCGAGGCGCCGGTGGCCCTGGCCGAGGAACTGACGCGCGCGCGCCGCATCGTCGACGCGGGCAAGCGCCAGGTCGTGTCGATGTTCCAGGAGGCACGGCTCGGCGCCGCCGTCTCGGTCGAGGCGGCCGGCGGCCTGGTCGACGAGATCGCGTCGTCGGTGCTGCGCAACCCCGGCGCGCTGGTGAGCCTCGCGCGCCTGAAGACCGTCGACGACTACACCTACATGCATTCGGTCGCGGTGTGCGCGCTGATGGTGAGCCTCGCGCGCACCCTCGGCCTGGACGCCGCCGCCACGCGCGAGGCCGGCATGGCCGGCCTGATGCACGACCTCGGCAAGGCCAGGATCCCGGTCGAGGTGCTGAACAAGCCCGGCCGGCTGACCGACGCCGAGTTCGGCGTGGTCAGGCGCCATCCGGAGCACGGCCACGCGCTGCTGGTCGAGGGCGGCGGCGCCGGCCCCGGCGTGCTCGACGTCTGCCTGCACCATCACGAGAAGGTCGACGGCAGCGGCTACCCGCATCGCCTCAAGGGCGCCGACATCAGCCTCCTCGCGAAGATGGGCGCGGTGTGCGACGTCTACGACGCGATCACCTCGAACCGGCCGTACAAGGCCGGCTGGTGCCCGGCCGAGTCGGTGCGCCGCATGACCGCCTGGTGCGACGGGCACTTCGACAAGGCGGTGTTCCACGCCTTCGTCAAGAGCATCGGCATCTATCCGGTGGGCTCGCTGGTGCGCCTCGCCTCCGACCGGCTGGCCGTGGTCACCGAGCAGGCCGGGACCTCGCTGCTGACGCCGGTGGTCAAGGTGATCTACGCGATCGGCTCGGGCGTCCACCTCGCGCCCGCGGTGCTCGACCTCGCCGGCGCGGCGGGCGAGGACCGGATCGTGTCGATCGAGAGCGCCGAGAAGTGGGGCATCACCGGCCTCGAGAAGCACTGGGCCGTGTAGGCCAGCGCCGCGTTCCGCCCCTATACTCGGGTCTTTCGGCGGAGGGCGGGATGCGCATCACCATGCTTGGCACCGGCGCGGCGTTCGTCGATCCCGATCGCGCGCAATCGGGCATCCTGATCACGCTCGACAACGGCCGCCACTACCTGTTCGACTGCGGC
Source organism: Burkholderiales bacterium (assembly GCA_016790695.1). GTDB lineage: Bacteria > Pseudomonadota > Gammaproteobacteria > Burkholderiales > JAEUOS01 > JAEUOS01. Next base: position 17,288 of record JAEUOS010000225.1, on the reverse strand, counting down.
GCGGGCATCACGCGCAACATGGTGCGCGCCAACGTCAGCCCGGCCGACGTCAGCGCGGTGTTCCTCACCCACCTGCACCACGACCACGTCTGCGACTTCCCGCTGTTCGTGATCACCGGCTGGATGTGGGAGCGCGAGGACGCGCCGGTGGTCATCGGGCCGAAGGGCACCGGCCACTTCGTGCGCAACCTGTTCGAGGGCGGCGCCTTCAAGGCCGACTTCGACGCGCGCAGCGCCTACCCGCGCCGGCAGAAGAACCTGGCGGCGGTGCGCCCGCGCGTGATCGAGGTCGCGCCGGGCCTCGCCTACGAGGACGCGCACGTGCGCATGACCTGCGACTGGGTCGAGCACATCCCGCGCGAGATCTCCGAGTGCTTCGGCGTGCGCTTCGAGGCCGAGGGCAAGGTCGTCGCGTTCTCCGGCGACACCGCGCCGTGCGCGGCGATGGAGCGCCTGGCCGCCGGCGCCGACCTCCTGATCCACGAATGCACGTTCCCCGAGTCGTTCATCGAGCACCGGCGCAAGACCGGGGTCGGCACGTTCGCGCACACCAGCCCGACCGAGCTCGGCCGGCTCGCCGCGCGCGCCGGCGTCAAGCGCCTGCTGCCGACGCATTTCGGGCACTTCGATTCGACCCACGCGCTGATCAAGCGCGTGGCCACGCACCATTTCCCGGTCGAGCAGATGGGGCCGCACCTGATGGACGAGATGGTGCGCGACATCCGCAAGCACTACGCCGGTCCGCTGCAGCTGGCGGCCGACCTGCTGCGGGTCGACCTGTAGGCGGCGGCCGGACCGGCCTCTGGAGACGACATGACACTGCATGACCTCGGGCGCCTGGGCGGCGCCCTGCTTCTGGCCGGCGTCGCCGCGGGCGCGTTCGCGCAGGGTGCCGAGCCCTGGCCGCAGCGCCAGGTGCGCATCGTCGTGCCCTATGTCGCGGGCGCGATGGGCGACGTCGTCACGCGCCGGCTCGCCGAGGGCGTGCGCGCCGAGCTCGGGCAGCCGGTGGTGGTGGACAACCGCCCCGGCGCCGGCGGCAACATCGGCACCCGCGCGGTCGAGCAGGCGCCGGCGGACGGCTACACCGTGCTGGTGGCCGCCACCAACAACTTCACGATCAACCAGTTCCTCTACAAGGACCTGGGCTTCGATCCGCTCCGGCGCTTCGAGCCGGTGACCGTGCTGGTCGACGTGCCGTCGGTGCTGTTCGTGCCCGCGTCGGTGCCGGCGCAGAGCTTTCGCGACTTCGTCGGCTTCGCGCGCGCGAATCCGGGCAAGGTCAACTACGGGTCGCCCGGCAGCGGCACCACGCCGCACCTGTCGGCGGAGGCGATCAACAAGGCGCACGCGCTCGGCATGACCCACGTGCCCTACAAGGGCGCCTCGCAGGTGGTCACCGCGCTCCTCGGCGGCGAGGTGCAGTTCTACCTCGCCGGCGCCGGCGTCGGCGCCGCGCACGTCAAGGCCGGCAAGCTGCGCGCGCTCGCGGTGGCGGCCCGGACGCGCCTCGAGGCGCTGCCCGAGGTGCCGACCTTCGCCGAAGCCGGCCTCGGCGGCATCAACGCGAGCAACTGGTGGGGCGTCGCGGTGCCCGCGGGCACGCCGAAGCCGGTGGTCGAGCGCCTGCACGCGGCACTCTGCAAGGCGCTGGCCGATCCGCCGACGCGCGCGGCGATGGTGCAGATGGGCAACGTGCCGGTGTGCAACACGCCCGCCGAGATGCAGCGCCAGCTCGCCGAGGAGGCGGCGGCCTGGCAGCGCACGCTGCCGGGCCTCGCGGTCAAGGTCGACTAGGGCCGGCGCCACGCGCATGCGCGCCCGGCGCCGCTGACGCGATGGACGCCACGGACGCGCTCGCCGCCGGTGCGCTGCGCATGCGCATCGACGGGCCGGCCGATGCGCCCTGGCTGGTGTTCTCCAATTCGCTCGCCACCGACCTCACGCTGTGGGACGCGCAGGCGGCCGCGCTGGCCGGGCGCTGGCGCATCCTGCGCTACGACTTCCGCGGTCACGGCGGGTCGGCGCCGCATGCCGGGGTGCCCCTCGGCCTGGACGCGCTCGCCGCCGACCTGCTGGCGGTGATGGACGCGGCGGGCGCGGCGCGCGTCTGCCACGTCGGCACCTCGATGGGCGCGCTCGCGGGCCTCGCCGCCGCCGCGCGCGCGCCGCAGCGCTTCGCGCGCCTCGTGGTCTGCGGCGCGCGTCTGAGCGCATCGGCCGGCGCCGCCGCCGACCTCGAGGCCCGGGCCGCCCTGGCGCTGGCCGCGGGCATGGACGCGCTGGTCGCGCCGACCCTCGCCAAGTGGTTCGGCGGCGGGCACGCGATGCCGGCAGCGGCCGCGCGCGTCGCGGCGATGATTCGCGCCACCGACCCCGGCAGCTTCGCGGCCTATGCGCGCGGCATGCGCGACTACGACCTGGGCGCGACGCTGCTGGCGCTGCCGCAGCGCGTGCTGCTTGCCGCCGGCGACCGCGACGGCACGACCGCGGCGGACTTCGCGCGCATCGCGACGCGGCGCGCCGGCATCGACCGGGTCTGCTTCGCCGACTGCGGGCATCTGCCGAACCTCGAGGCGGCCGCGGCGTTCGGCGCGGCGCTGGCGTGGCTCGCGGATTGAGCGCGCGCCAGGCGCGCCGCTATACTGGCCCGCACAAGTCCGACCCAATGGAGGAGACCATGGCGCAAGCCGATGCGGGCCGACCGGCCCTGACCCGATTCTTTTGCCGCGCCGCGCTGGCCGCGGGCCTCGCCGCCGGCGCCGCCGCCGGCCCCGCGCACGCGGCGTGGCCGGCCGACCAGCCGATCAACCTGATCATCGCCTACGCGCCCGGCGGCGGCACCGACATCGTCGCGCGCAACCTCATCCCCTTCCTCGAGAAGCACCTCGGCGACGGCGCCAAGATCAACGTGATCAACCGGCCCGGCGCCGGCGGCGCGATCGGCTTCGCCGCGATCGCGCAGGCGCCGCCCGACGGCTACACCATCGGCTTCATCAACACCCCGCCGATCATCACCACGCCGATCGAGCGCCAGGTCGCCTGGACCCTCGGGAGCTACGACTACCTCGGCAACATCGTCGACGACCCCGGCACCTTCTGCGTGCACCGCGACAGCGCCTACAAGACGCTCGCCGACATCCAGGCCTTCGCGCGCGCGAATCCGAAGAAGGTGACCGTGGGCACGACCGGCGTCGGCTCGGACGACCACCTCGCGATGCTGATGTTCGAGAAGAGCGCGGGGGTGCAGATGACCCACGTGCCGTTCAAGGGCAGCGCCGACACGCGCACCGCGATCATCGGCCGCCACATCGAGGTCGCGGCGATCAACGTCGGCGAGGCGCTGCAGTACATCAAGGGCGGCTCGCCGATCCGCTGCCTCGGGCAGATGACGGCCGCGCGCATGAGCATGGCGCCGGACTGGCCGACCTTCAAGGAGCAGGGCTACAACTTCGAGATGGCCTCGCTGCGCGGCATGGCCGCGCCCAAGGGCCTGCCGCCCGCGGTCCGCGAGCGCCTGGTGCGGGCGATCGGCAACGCCACGTCGGACCCGGCGTTCCGCGCCGCGGCCGAGGCCGCGTTCGCGCCCGTGCGCTACCTCGCGCCGGCCGCCTACGAGGCCGAGCTCCGCGCGGGCGACACGATGTTCCGGCAGCTCTGGAAAGAGCTGCCCTGGACCGACAAGTAGCCGCGCGCGCGGCCGGCCGAGCGGTCGGCCGCAGGGCGGGGCGGGGCCGGCCGCGGGGTCCGCCGCTGTGTCCGGCTGGGGCGGCGGGCGCGTCAGCCGCGGGGCCGGCGCGCGGCGCCGCACGGCGCGCCGCGCCGCAATCCCGCGCCCGCGGCGCGCGCCGGGTCCTCAGACGGCCTCGGCGGCCACCGGCTGGCGCACCGCCATCACCTTGTCGATCTTCTTGCCGTCCATGTCGACGATCTCGAAGCGCCAGCCTTCCCAGTCGACCACGTCGCCGACGCGCGGCAGGCGCCCGGTCAGGAACATCAGCATGCCCGAGAGGGTGTGGTAGCGGCCGCGGTCCTCGTCGGGCACGCTGTCGAGGTCGAGCCGGTCCTTGAGTTCCTGCAGCGGGATCAGGCCGTCGAGCAGCCACGAGCCGTCGTCGCGCTGGAACGCCCACGAGGTCTCCGGGTCGCGCGGCTGGAACTCGCCGGTGATCGCCTCGATCAGGTCCTGCAGGGTGACGATGCCCAGCACCTCGCCGTACTCGTCGATGATGAACGCCATCTGCGTGCCCGACGAGCGGAAGTTCTCGAGCAGCTCCATGCCGGTCAGGGTCTCGGGCACGAACAGCGGCGGCTGCAGGTCGCGCGTGATGTCGGGCGCCTCGCCGTGGGCGATGTGGGCGAGCATGCGGCGCGCGTTGATCACGCCGAGGATGTTCTCGAGCCCGCCGCGGACCACGGGGAAGCGCGCGTGGTCGGAGTCCTCGATCAGCTTCAGGTTCGCGGGGAAGTCGAGCTCGGCGTCGAGGCAGACGACGTCGCCGCGCGGCACCATCAGCGAGCCGATCTGGCGGTCGTCCAGGCGGAACACGTTGCGCACCATCGTGTGTTCCTGCTTCTCGATGACGCCGGCCGAGGTGCCTTCCTCGAGCACCGCGTGGATCTCCTCCTCGGTCACCTGCGAGGCGCCGTTGTCGCGCACGCCCAGCACGCGCAGCACCGCGTTGGTGGACGCGGAGAGCAGGCGCACGAACGGGCGGGTGGCGGTGGCGAGCCAGCCGATCGGCTGCGCCACCAGGCGCGCGATGACCTCGGGCCGGCTCTGGCCGATGCGCTTGGGCACGAGCTCGCCGAGCACGATGGTGACGTAGGTGATCAGCACCACCACCAGGCCGGTGGCCGCATAGCGCGCCGGCGCCTGCGGCAGGCCGAGCTTCTCGAGCCAGATCGCGAACGGCTGGGCGAACACCGCCTCGCCGACGATGCCGTTGAGCACGCCGATCGAGGTGATGCCGATCTGGATGGTGGAGAGGAACCTTGTGGGGTCCGCTCCCAGGGTGGCGGCCGCTTCGGCACGCCGGTCGCCCTCATCGATCATCTTCTGCAGCCTGGTCTTGCGGGCTGCCACCAGCGCGATTTCCGACATCGCGAACACGCCGTTCAGGAGGATGAGGGCGAAAAGTATCGCTAGTTCCATATGCGGGTGCTGAGCGGCACCGACGCGTAACCCGGGGCGACAATGGTAACCCGGATTGCCCGACGGGTCTGGCGCGGCCGGGGCGGCGCGCAGGGTATGATCGGCAGCCTCGGCGCCGCAGCGCCCGCGTAGAGGAATTCCATGCACGACCTGCTGATCACGGGCGGCACCGTCGTCGACGGCACCGGCGCCCCCCGCCGCACCGCCGACGTCGCGGTGAGCGGCGGCCGCATCACCGACGTCGGCCGCGTCGACGGTCCCGCGAAGCGCACCGTCAAGGCCGACGGCCTGCTCGTGACCCCGGGCTGGGTCGACATCCACACCCACTACGACGGCCAGGCGAGCTGGGACCCGCTGATGACGCCCTCGTCCTGGCACGGCGTGACCACGGCGGTGATGGGCAACTGCGGCGTCGGCTTCGCGCCCGCGCGCCGGGAGCAGCGCCAGTGGATGCTCGAGCTGATGGAAGGGGTCGAGGACATCCCGGGCGCGGTGCTGGCCGAGGGCGTGAAGTGGGAGTGGGAGACCTTCCCCGAGTACCTGCAGGCGATGGCGCGGATCCCGCGCGCGATCGACCTCGCCGCGCAGATCCCGCACGCCGCGGTGCGCGTCTACGTGATGGGCGAGCGCGGCGCCAACCGCGAACCGGCGACGCCCGACGACATGCGGCAGATGGCCGCGATCGTCAAGGAAGCGATCCTCGCCGGCGCGATCGGCTTTTCCACCTCGCGCACCTTCGTGCACAAGACCTCGAAGGGCCAGCAGGCGCCCACGTTCGACGTGGCCGCGGAGGAACTCATCACCATCGCCCGGGCCGTCGGCGAGACCGGGCGCGGCGTGCTGCAGATGATCTCCGACTTCGAGGACATCGACGCCGAGTTCGAGATCATGCGCCAGTGCGCGAAGGTCTCGGGCCGGCCGCTCTCGTTCACGCTGCTGCAGCGCGACCACCAGCCGACCAAGTGGCGCGAACTGCTCGACCGCGTCGAGATCGCGCGCGCCGAGGGCCTCGACATCAAGGTGCAGGTCGCCTGCCGGCCGATCGGCATGGTGCACGGCCTCGAGTGCTCGATGCACCCGTTCTTCCTCACGCCCGGCTACCAGGGCATCGCGGGCCTGCCGCTGGCCGAGCGCGTGCGCCGCATGCAGGACCCGGCGCTGCGCGCGCGCATCATCGCCGAGAGCCGCACCCCGCCGGAGAACTGGCGCCTCGCCAGCATCACGCGCGACTTCCACAAGTACTACCCGCTCGCGCGCGACCACGCCGACTACGAACCCCACCCCGACACCAGCGTCGCCGCCCTCGCCAGGCGCACCGGCCGGAGCCCGGAAGACGTCGTCTACGACCTGCTGCTCGAGGACGAGGGCACGAAGAAGTTCTACTTCCCCCTCTACAACTACACCGGCGGCGACCTCGAGGTCGTGCGCCAGATGATGACCCACCCCGCGAGCCTCATGGGCCTGGGCGACGCCGGCGCCCACTTGGGCTACATCTGCGACGCCAGCTACCCCACCTACCTCATCACCCACTGGGCCCGCGACCGCACCCGCGGCCCGAAGATTCCGCTCGAGCAACTGGTGCACATGCAGACCATGCGCAACGCGCGCGGCGTCGGCATCACGGACCGCGGCGCGCTACTGCCCGGCCAGAAGGCGGACATCAACCTGATCGACTTCGAGAAACTCAGCGTGTCGGCGCCGAAGATGGTCTATGACCTGCCGGCGGGGGGGAGGCGGTTGGTGCAGACGGCGGAGGGGTATGAGGCCACGCTTGCAGGCGGTGAGCCGATTGAGTCCTCCGGAGGCAGAGTCGGAGTATTGCCTGGCAAGATGGTCAACTGAATTGCGAAGAGGGAGCCGACCGTTGCCTGCAAGTGCAAGTGTCAAGTTGCGTGTTCCTGTTCGATGACGTTTTCGAGGTGCCTGTAGTTCAGTTTGCGTCTTCTGACAGGCATTGAACACGTCTTTGCCGGCCCGACTTGCGACTGGGCGCGAGCGGTCCCGGTGCGAGGTGTGACAGCGTTGGAGCGTTCCGATGAGACGACTCAACGATCTGGAGGTGTTCTATTCCCTCCTCGACGAACTCGCCCGCCGTGCGCGCGGTCCGCGCCGGCTCGCGGAATGCAACGGTCGCTTAGGCTGGCCCAAGCGCGGTGTCTATTTCTTCTTCGAGCCAGGGGAGCCGCGAAGCCATAGCGGTGACGGCCTGCGCGTCGTTCGGGTTGGTACCCATGCGCTGACGGCAGGTTCCGGCAGTTCGCTTTGGGGGCGCCTTTCTCAGCATCGCGGGCAGGCCAAGGGAGGCGGCAATCACCGCGGTTCGATCTTTCGGCTGCTCGTCGGAAAGTCGCTGATGCGGCGCGATGGCTACCTGCAGTATTCGACCTGGGGGCAGGGCAGCAGCGCCCCTGCCGCGATTCGCCACGGCGAAGTCGGACTTGAGGTCGAGGTCAGCCGTGTCATCGGCTGCATGCCATTTCTGTGGCTGACCATCGAAGATGCGCCGGGGCCAGAAAGCGAGCGAGGGTTGGTCGAGCGCAACGCGATCGCGCTGCTCAGCAACTACGGCAAGGAGGCACTCGATCCACCGTCGGCCGGATGGCTCGGGCATTCATGCGACCGTGAGCGCGTCCGCGGGTCGGGCCTTTGGAATTCGAATCACGTCGAAGAATCCTACGATCCGGCGTTTCTGGACGTCATGGCACGGCTGGTCGCGGCCGAAGGCGGGCAGTCATGAACGTGGTGATCCAATGTGCGGCGTCGAAGCGCGTGGACGCCGGGTGTATGCGGACGGACGTTGGCAGGCCAGTGGTGTTCGTTGCGAATCCGCTTGCGGCGCCCACGTCAGACGTGCTGGAGTATGCGCGCCCGGACGACGTTGCGCGCGACGGCAGAACATGGCGCGAGCTTCTCCTTGAATACAACAAGGCACCCGGGAGCAATCCACTCAAGCTGCTGCCTTCGGTTGACCTTTACGAGAACCCGGTCTACCGAAGGCTCGCAACGAAGTTCGGACTCGACAAGCTATTCATTCTCTCCGCAGGATGGGGCCTGATACCAGCGTCGTTTCTCACGCCGGCTTACGACATCACATTCAGCCAAAGCGCTGACTCGTACAAGCGCAGACGCAAGAACGATGCATATGGGGATCTGAGACTGTTGCCGCTTGAATCGCCGTTGACTACGGTCTTCCTCGGTGGCAAAGACTACTTGCCACTGTTCTGTCGCCTCACGCACGGCGCCAAGGCGCGGCGCATCGTCTTCTTCAACGCGAAGACCCCGCCGGACGCGCCGGGATGCAACTTGCGACGATTCGAAACGACCACCCGCACGAACTGGCACTACGAGTGCGCGCAGGCGTTGATCGAAGACCGGCTTCCGCTACCTGCATGAGTCGCCTCAGGGGCAGACTTTCTTCCATTTCGTGTGGTCCGGCAGCGACCGCCACGGCCTGGGCTCAGGCCTTCTTCGTCGCGCCCCACGCGGGCACCACTTGCGTCGTGGAGGCGACGCCCCACCAATCCCGCAGGAACGCAATGCTGCGCTCATGATTGATCGGCGCATACGCCCCACACGCATCCTCCACCACGACCGCGTGATACCCCAGCGCATTCCCATGCCGCACGGTGAACTCCACGCCGATGTCCGTCGCGAATCCGCACACCACGATCGTGCGGATGTTCTTGATGCGCAGGTGGTGGTCGAACGGGGTGTTGAAGAAGAGTGAGGGTTGCTGCTTCTTCAGCACCAGGTGGTGCGGCAGGGGCTGAAAGCCGTCGAGCCAGTCGACTTCCTCGCTGCCTTCCTGGAACATGGGTTTCAGGTCCTGCGGGCGGGTCACGCCCTGGCGGCGCATCATCCAGGTGAGCCAGGGGCCGGTCATCTGGTCGAGCGGGGGGAAGGCGTGCTGGCTCCACGCCACCATCACGCCGGCCTGCTCGGCGGCTGCCAAGAGCGCGAGCGCGTTGGGCTTGAGGGTCGCGAGGTTGCTGGCCTTGCCGGCCAGGCCTTTCTGGAAGTCCCACATCACGAGCGCGGTGCGCCGGGGATCGACCAGTTCCTCGAAGGTGAGCGGCAGGTCGCGGAAGTTGGGCGGGAGGTCGGTGTCCATCCGGCCATGCTAGCAGGCAAGCGCGCGCGTGTCGCGCTGCGGCTACACGGGGCGAACGGCGAAGGTGTCGCCCGCGGGATGCAGGTCGAACGCGCCGGCGGCGACGGCACGCCGCCAGCGCGCAGTGCGCGCGGTGCCGCCGAACGAGAACAGGTGCAGGTCCGTCGGCGCGGCGCCGGCCGCTTCGCGCTGCGCCAGGGCATGGACCAGCGCCTCCGGTCCGGCGTCGCTCAGCACGCGCAGGAACCGGTCGGCGTGGCGGGCGAATGTGTCGAGCGAGGCGCGCACGCCGCAGCGTGCGGCGTAGCGCAGCAGGGTGCCGACGCCGGCCGGTCCGGCGGCGCTCGCGACCAGGCGCACGCCGGGGTGGCGCGCGGCCACGCGATCCAGCCAGTCGCCGAGGCGCTGCGCTTCGAAGGTGAACTGCGTCACCACGCCGGCCTCCCAGCCGCGCTCGGCGCACAGCGCCAGCTTGCGCGCCAGGTGCTCTTCCAGCACGGCCTCGGGGATGGCGGGATGGCCGTCGGGATAGCCGGCCATATAGACGCGCTCGACCGCGGCGCCGGCGAGCGCTCCCGACTGCAGCAGCGCGAGCGCCGAGTCCAGGTGGCCGGCCGGGACCGCGCGGTCGCCGCCCAGCACCAGGACGCGCCGCGCCCCGGCGCCGGCGAGGCGCGCGAACACGTCGCCCGCCATCGCCGTGTCGACCAGGGTGCGGGCGGTGACGTGCGGTACCGGGACGAAGCCGGCGCGCGCCAGGGCGTGCGCGAGTTGCGCGCTCTGGTGATAGGTCTGGCCCGGCACCATGCTGATGAACACCTCGGTGCCCGGCGCCAGCCACTGCGCGCAGTCGGACACCACCTGCGGGCTCCGCACCGACACCTCGATCGAGGCGCCGCGCGCCATGCGCGCGATCGCGGCCGCCGTGCGGGCGGGGTCGGGTCGGTCGTCCATCCCTGCGGGCGCGGGCATGGTCAGCCGCGCTTGCGCGAGATCACGAAGGACTCGTCCCAGAACCAGAGGCCGTTGTGCCGGTGCAGCACCTCGCGGGTGGCGTCGAGGTAGCCGCTGCCCGACATCACCTGTTCCAGGCGCTGGTCCTCGATCTGTGCCACGTAGACGGCGGCATTCCAGGCCGCCAGCAGGGTCGAGGTGCCGATCGAACTGCTCACTTCCGACGGCAGGGTGTGCATGTCGTAGCGGAACAGCGCGCGCGCATCGGCATAGGCGTTGAAATTGAGGTCGCGCGCGTCGCGCCCGAGCGCCTGCCGCACCGCCTTCATCAGCCCGTGGCGATCCGAGTGGAACGGGTTCTCGCCGGGCCAGACGCGCTCGACGATCTCCAGCCCCGGGTCGTCGCCGTGCGAGTGGATCGCGATCATGCGCCCGCCGGGGCCGAGCGCCCGCGCCAGCGGCGCCAGCACCTTGTCCGCCTTGAACGCGTCGCTGGCGCGCGCGCGGAAGGGCTGCGAGGCCAGCACCAGGTCGTATCCGGCGTGCGCCAGGCCGCGCTGCGGGCGCACGCGGTCGAGCAGGAAGCGGTGGTCCTCGCGGTACAGCACCAGCACCACCGGCTTCTCGTAGACCGGGTTGCCGGTGGTCGGGGAAACGCGGGCCTGCCAGTGGGCGTTGAGGAAGGGCTGCAGTTCGGTGATCTGCTGCTCGAATTCGCTCGAGGTGTTGCCGCGCAGCGCGACCTCCTGCCACACCATGGTGGTGGCGGCGTCGACCGACTTCGGCGCCAGCCACGGCGCCTCCGCGTAATAGAGGTTGGTCATCACCAGCACGGTGGCCGGATGCTCGAAGAAGCGGTCGGGCGTCTTGTCGAGCGCGAGGCGCACGTCCTCGAGGCTGATCTCCTTGCCGACGATGAAGAACGGCATGGTCGGAAAGCGCGCGTGCATCGATCGCATGACGCGGGCGAGCACGGTGCCGTCGCCGACGCCGGCGTCGAACAGGCGCAGGGCCGGCGGCTGCGGGTGCAGGTTGGCCAGTTCCATCGCGACGCGCTGCGCCACGACCCATTTCTCGCTGCAGGTGTTGACGAACAGCAGGTACTTCTGGCGGTTGTCGTAGAAGCGGAAGTTGCCCGCGTGCTCGGGCGCCGCCGCGCGCGGCGACTTGCGCGGCGGGATCGCGATCGAACCCGCGTTGCGCGCGACCGCTTCGGGCGGATGGTCGGCGATGAATCCGCGCACCCGGTCCGCCGTCACCGTCGTGATGCGCCCGCCGATGCGCAGGCGGCTGACCAGCTTGCCGTCGTTGACCGCGAGTCGGCCGAAGGTCGACTCTGCCATGCGCGCGCGCCGGCAGTAGTCCGCAATCTGGGCCATCAGGGTGTCCGTGTCCATCGCGCCTCCCGCCACTGCGCCGCGCCCCGGCGACGATCCTGCTCCTGCCGCGATTACACGCACAGCCCACGGCGCCGTCAACCACAATCCTGCCCACGGATCGAGTGGGCAGCAGAGTGGGCAAGTTCGATTCCGGCAAGGAGGCGCGGGCACCCGCGCCTGCGAGCCCGCCCGGACGGGCCGCAGACGCGACCGCCGCGGGCGCCTCGCCGCGAGCGCCGCGATTCGCGGTACATTCACGGTCGCATTCGATCCGCGGAGGATTCCCGTGCCCACCGGCCCGCTGTCCCGCTTTCGTGTCATCGACCTGACGCGCGCCCGCGCCGGGCCCACCTGCGTCAAGCAGTTCGCCGACTTCGGCGCCGATGTCGTCAAGATCGAGTCGCCGGCCGATGCGAACGACGACCAGGACATCGGCGCGCGCGACGGCTTCGACATGCAGAACCTGCACCGCAACAAGCGCTCGCTGACGCTGAACCTCAAGGCGGACGAGGGCCGCGCGATCCTGCATGCGCTGGTCCGGGCGGCCGACGTGGTGGTCGAGAACTACCGTCCCGACGTGAAGCAGCGCCTCGGTTGCGACTACGAGACGCTCAAGGGCGTCAACCCGCGCATCGTGCTGGTGAGCATCTCGGGGTTCGGCCAGACCGGGCCGTATGCCGCGCGCGCCGGGGTCGACCAGATCGCGCAGGGGATGACCGGGCTGATGTCGGTGACCGGGTTCCCCGACCAGCCGCCGGTGAGGAGCGGCGCCGCGATCACCGACGTCACCGCGGGGCTGCTCGCCACCATCGGCACCATGACGGCGCTGCTCGAGCGCGAGCAGTCGGGCCAGGGCCAGTGGGTGCAGACCTCGCTGCTGCAGGCCGGCCTGCAGCTGATGGACTTCCAGGCGGCGCGCTACCTCGTCGCCGGCGAGGTGCCGGGACGCGTCGGCAACGAGCATCCGACCATCGTGCCGATGTCGGCCTACGCCACCGCCGACGGCCACGTCAACATCGGCACCTTCGGCAGCGCGATGTGGGTGCGGCTGTGCGAGGCGATCGGCCGCCCGGACCTGCCCGCGCGCGCCGAGTACGCGACCGCGGCGGCGCGCCTGGCCAACCGCGCCGCGCTGGACCGCGACCTCGCGGCGGTGTTCGCCACCCGGCCCACCGCGCACTGGGTCGAGGCGATCAACGCGGTCGGCGTGCCGTGCGGGCCGATCTACCGCGTCGACGAGCTGTTCGGCGACGCGCGCATCGAGCTGCCGCTCGCGGCGAGCGTGCCGCATCCGCGGCTCGGCAGCGTGCGGCTGGTCAACCAGATGGTCGAGCTCTCGCGCACGCCGTCGGCGCTGCGCTCGGCGATGCCCGGGCTCGGCGAGCACAGCGATGCGATCCTCGCCGAACTGGGCTATTCGGCCGAGGCGATCGCCGGGCTGCGCGCGCGGCGGGTGGTGTGAATGCCGCGCCGGCCGATTCAACCCCGGGCGCGCCGCCGCGCGCGCGCATCTTGCTTCAACCGACCCTAGCGAGCGGATCCCCGATGCCGGACATCCTGGTCAGTCACGACGGCCCGATCGCGCGGGTCGCGATCTCCCATCCCGAGCGCCGCAACGCGCTCACCTACGAGATGATGCTCGCGCTGCCGCGCGTGCTCGACGAACTCGGCAGCGATGCGAACACGCGCGTCATCGTGCTGACCGGCGCCACGCCCGAGGCCTTCGCCGCCGGCGGCGACATCTCCGAGTTCAAGACCCTGCGCAAGAGCCGCGAGGACGAGGACCGCTACATCGGCGCGACCAACCGCGCGCTGCTCGCGCCCGCCACCTGCGCCAAGCCGGTCGTCGCCAGCATCCGCGGCTTCTGCATGGGCGGCGGGCTGCAGCTCGCGGTCGCCTGCGACCTGCGCTTCGTCGCCGACGACGCGGTGTTCCGCATGCCGGCCGCGCGCCTGGGCGTCGGCTACCCGGCCGCCGGCATCGAGCGCTTCGTCGCCGTCATCGGCGCGGCCAGCACCACCGACCTGTTCATCTCGGCGCGCCAGTTCGGCGCCGACGAGGCGCTGCGCATGGGGTTCGCCGACCGCGTCGTCGCCGCCGCCGACCTCGACCGCGAGGTCGACGCCTATTGCCGGGCCGTGGCCGAGAACGCGCCGCTGACCATCGCCGCGGCGCGCGCCGCGGTGCGCGAGGCGATCACCGACCCGGCGCGGCGCGACCCCGCCGGCCTGAAGCGCGCGGTCGACGCGTGCTGGGGCAGCCACGACTACCACGAGGGCCGCAATGCGTTCCTGGAGAAGCGCAGGCCGCGCTTCCTGGGACGCTGACGCGCGCCCGCCACCCCCCGAGGAGACCGCGATGCAACCTTCCGACATGCGGCGCCGGTGCGCGCTGACGGCCCGTGTTCTCTGCCTGTGCGCCGGGCTCGCCGCCGCCGCGGCAAGCCCGTTCGCGCAGGCGCAGGCCTACCCGGCCAAGCCGGTGCGCATCGTCACCGGCTATGCGGCCGGCGGCGGCGCCGACATCATCGCGCGCCTGCTCGCCGAGCAGATCGGCCCGAAGCTCGGCCAGTCGGTGATCGTCGAGAACCGCACCGGCGCGGGCACCAACATCGCCTCGCAGTTCGTCGCGCGCGCCGCGCCCGACGGCTACACGCTGTTGTTCACGTCGAACAACCACAACCTCAACGCGATGATCTACGCCAACCCCGGCTACGACCCGGTGAGGGACCTGATCCCGGTGATCCAGATCTCCGAGGGCCCGTCGCTCCTCGCCGCCCATCCGGGCACGCCGTTCCGCTCGCTCAGGGACGTCATCGACGCGGCGCGCGCGCGGCCGCGCGCGCTCTCCTACGGCAGCTCGGGGGTCGGCACGCCGGTGCACATGGCGATGGAGCTGCTGCTGCTCTCGGCCGGCATCGAGATCGCGCACGTCCCCTACAAGGGCGCCGGGCAATCGGTGATCGACGCCGTCGGCGGCCACATCCCGCTGGTGATCGGGTCGATCGCGGCGATGAAGCAGCACATCGACGCCGACAAGCTGCGCCCGCTCGCGGTGTCGACCAGCCGGCGCTCGTCGAGCCTGCCCGAGGTGCCGACCATGGCCGAGGCCGGCTATCCCGATGCCGTGCACCTGATCTGGCTCGGCATCGTCGCGCCGACCGGCACGCCGCCGGAGATCGTCGCGCGCCTGCATCGCGAGTTCACCGCCGCGCTGCAGCTGCCCGGCGTGCGCGAGCGCCTGGACAAGATCGGCCTGCCGGCGGCGGAGGCCGGCAGCACGCGCGACTTCGAGGCATTGCTGAAGGCCGACTTCGCGACCAGCCGCAAGCTCGTGAACCACCTGAAGCTCAAGGCCGAATGACGGCGCGGCCCCGGCCTCACGGCCGCCACGGCGCGTTGTAGTTCTCCGCGCCGCTCGCGCGCACGTCGGCGAGCCAGTCGCCCGCATAGGGCCAGGCGCCGGGCCGCGCGGGGTCCGGGCCCTGCCAGAAGCGCGCGAGCGGCCCGTCGCCCACCTTCTCCAGCGACCAGGCCTGGCGCCGGAAGGTCCAGCTCTCCGGCACCAGGCGATGCGCCTCGCGGAAGTGCGCGATCGCCGCCGCGTGGTGGCCGTCGATCTCCAGCTGCGATGCGAGCGCGAAGTGGGCGTGGCCGCGCGCGCGGTCGGCATCGCGCGGGCGCGAGCGTGCGACCACCTCGTCGGGCGCGAGCGCGAAGCGGCTCGCCGCGCCGTGCTCGACCCAGTCGCGCAGCGCCGCGTGGTAGGCGGCGGTGTCGCGCCGGATCTTCGCGGCCTCGGCCATGATCTCGCGCATGCGCTGCGGCAGGTCCGCGGGCGGGGCGAAGCCGGGCGGGCTGCCGGGGGCGCGCGGCGGCGCCGGTGCGGCCTCGGCCGGGCGCACGATCATTCCCGTCTCGTCGATCCAGACGCTGGAGGGGATGTTGATCACGCCGAACAGGTCGGCCAGCACGTGGTGGCGGTCGATCAGCGACGGGTGCGCGGGCCGCGCCGCCTCGATGAACGCGCGGCAGCCGGCCGCGCCCAGCGTGTCGAGACCGACGGTCACCAGCTCGAAGCCGCGCGGGTGCAGTTCGTTGCGCAGGGCCTGCCACACGGGCAGGTCGCGGGAGCAGCCTCAGTAGGGCGCCCAGGCGTAGAGCAGCACCTTGCGGCCGCGCAGGCTCGACAAATGGAAGGTGTTGCCGTCGAGGTCGGGCAGCGCGAGTTCGGGCGCCTCGGCGCTCGCGAGCGCGCGCGCATTCGGCGCCGCCGGTCCGAGCGCCCACAGGCCGTGCTCGGGCGCGCCGACCAGCGGCATGCCGATCGCTGCGGCGACGGCGGCGACGTCGACCGGGTCGCCGACCGGCGCGCGCAGCGGGATGCAGGCGTCGCCGCGGCAGGCGCCCTCGGGCTTGAACTGCCAGCCGGTGCCGGCCTCGAATTCGCGTCGCGGCAGTTGCAGGGAGCGCAGCAGCATGGTCGGTACCTCCGGTTGCGGGTGAGCGTGACGGCACGCGGCGCGCGCGCGCCGCGGTCTACTCGGCCTTGATGCCGGCGTCGCGGATCAGCTTCTGGTACTTCTGCACCTCGGCCGCCTTGAAGGCGGCGAACTGGTCGGGCGTGATCGCAGAGGTGGTGCGCGAGGTCTCGGCGAAGAGCTTCCTCATCGCCGGCGCGGCGAGCGCCTTCTGCACCGCCTCGTGCACGCGGTCGATCACCGCGCGCGGCGTGCCGGTCGGCGCGTCGAGCCCGGTCCAGACGGTGAACTGGAACCCGGGCAGGGTCTCGGCCACCGTCGGCAGGTCGGGAAAGGCCGGCAGGCGCGCGGTCGAGGTCACCGCGAGCGCGCGCACCTTGCCCGAGGTGATCTGCGGCACCGCCGAGGTGTCGGCGAACAGGTGGTCGACCTGGCCGCCGAGGAGCGCGGTGAGCGCCGGCGCGGTGCCGGCGAACGGCACGTGGGTCGCGGTCGCGCCGGTCATCTGGTTCAGGAACGCGCCGGCCAGGTGCGGCAGGCCGGCGATGCCCGAGGACGAGTAGTTCATCGTCGCGCTCGACTGCCGGAGCCGCGCGATGAGCTCGGCCAGGGTGTTGATGCCGCGGTCCGGCCGTACCACCAGGAACATCGGGCTCTCCGACACCACGACGATCGAGGCCAGGTCGGCGACGATGTCGTAGGTGAGGTTGCGGAACAGCGCCGGGGCGATCGCGTGCTGGCTGGTCGACAGGAGCAGGGTGTAGCCGTCGGCCGGGGCGCGCGCGACGAAGGCGGCGGCGATGGTGGTGCCGGCGCCGGGCTTGCTCTCGACGATCACCGGCTGGCGCCAGAGCTCGGTGAGCTCGCGCGCCAGCGCGCGCGCGACCACGTCGGCGCCGCCGCCCGGCGGGTACGGGTTGATCAGCGTCACCGCGCGCGCCGGGTAGCTCTGCGCGTGCGCGGCCAGGTGGGGGAGGAGGGCGCACAGCAGCAGGGCGACGGTGCGCGTCAGGGGGCGGATCGGGATGCGCATGGGTGTCCTGTCGATGCAGACTCGCGATGGTGGCCAGGCAGGCGCACGATCCTACACGGCGCCGGCGACGTTCACACCGACAACCTTGTGGCGCGCGATGAGCTCGGCCACCAGGCCCTGCCGGATCTCGGCGACGAAGGCGCCCATCCACGCCGCGGTGGCCTGGCGCGCGATC
>JAEUOS010000222.1 GCA_016790695.1 Burkholderiales bacterium | reverse complement strand
CCGGGCGCGGTCAGGGCGATGGCGGCCAGCACCAGCGCGGCGGCCGCGAACGCGGCGCGCGCGGCGGCGCCGAGCCACCGTGCCCGCGCCACGGCCGGCCGCCTACTCCGGCTGGATGCCGGCGGCGCGCACGATGCGCGCATACGCATCCTTCTGCTCGCGCACGAACTGGCCGAGCTGCTCGGGCGTCGACGGGGTGAGGAAGAACGCCTGCTTGTCCATCGCCGCCACCACCTCGGGACGCTTCATCGCCGCGCCGAACTCGCGGTTGAGGCGCTCGACGACCTCGCGCGGCGTCTTGCCCGGCGCGAACAGCGCCGCCCAGGAGACGATGGCGAACTGCGGCATGCCGGACTCGGCCATGGTCGGCGCATCGGGAAAGACCGGGCTGCGCTTCGGCAGGGTGGTGGCGATCACCTTGAGGCGCCCGTCGCGCGCATGGCCGCCGGCGGTGGTCGGCGTCGCGATCATCAGCTGCACGCGGTTGGCCACCAGGTCGGTGACCCCGGCCGGCTCGCCCTTGTAGGGCACGTGGGTCATGTCGATGCCGGCGAGCGCATTGATCTGCGCGAACGACAGGATGCCCGTGGTGTTGCCGGTCGCGTAGTTGAGCCTGCCCGGATTGGCCTTGGCATGGGCGATGAGTTCGGCCAGCGTGCGGAACGGCGCGGCCGCGCTGGCGAACAGGAAGAAGGTGTAGCGGCCGACATCGGTGACCGGCGCGAAGTCGGTGACGGCGTCGTAGGGCGGCGACTTGCGCAGCGCCGGCACCGCGGCGATCGGGCTGTTGGTCGCGAGCAGCAGCGTATGGCCGTCGGGCGCCGCGTTGACGACTTCCGTGCCGGCAATGGCGCCGTCGGCACCGGCCTTGTTGTCGACGAGCACCGGCTGGCCGATCGCCGCGGACACGGCGGGTGCGAGGATGCGGCCGACGACGTCGGTCGCCGAGCCGGCCGGAAACGGCACCACCAGGCGGATCGGCTTCGACGGGAACTGCGCCTGCGCCGTCGCGGCCAGCACGCCGAGGGCCAGCAGGCCCGCGCGCAACAGACTCCGGAAGACGGGATGCGGCATGCGACTCTCCAGCGGGTGAGGTGAACGGGCGCGGATTATATCGGCGCGGCGTCGCCGGCCGCGCGGGCGCGGCGCGCGCCGCCGGCATCCTCCTCGATCGCCACCCCGATCCCGTAGAGCGCCGACAGCGCCGCCGCGGTCGCCACCGCGCGCGGCGGGCCGTAGCCGGCGATGCCGCCGGACACCAGCGCGACGCGGTCCGCGCACTGCAGCGCGTGGTCGGGATCGTGCGTGGCCCAGAGGATGCCGATGCCGGCGGCCGCCTGCCGTTCGATTCCCGCGACCACGCGCGCCTGGTTCGCGAAATCGAGGCTCGCGGTCGGCTCGTCGAGGACGATGATCGGTGCCTCCTGCGCCAGCGCGCGCGCGATCAGCGCCAGTTGCCGCTCGCCGCCCGAGATCCGCGTGAACGCGGCGTCGGCAAGGCGGCCGATGCCGACGCGCGCGATCGCCGCGTCGGCGATCGCCCGGTCGCGCGCCGAGGGCGTGGCGAACGCCCGCAGGTGCGCGGCCCGGCCCATCAGGACGACCTCGCGCACCGAGAACGGGAAGTAGCCCGGTGCCGCCTGCGGCACGTAGGCGAGCCGGCGCGCGATGGCGGCGCGCGGCAGCGTCGCCAGGTCGGTGCCGTCGATGCTCACCCGGCCGGCGAGCGGCGGGATCAGGCCGAGCAGGGTCCGAAACAGCGTGGTCTTGCCGCCGCCGTTGGGGCCGAGCAGGCACACCACCTCCCCCGGCGCCACCGCGAGGCTGACGCCGGCGCCGACGCGCCGCGCGCCGTAGCCGTAGGCCAGGTCGGTGCAGGCCAGGGTCACTGCCAGCCCCGCCGCGCGCGCGCCAGGATCCACAGGAACAGCGGCGTGCCGATCAGCGCCGTGAGCACGCCCAGCGGCAGTTCGGTCGTGCCGACGCCGCGCGCGACGGTGTCGACCGCCAGCAGGAAGCCGGCGCCCAGCAGCGCCGCCGCCGGCATCAGGCGGGCACTGCCGGGGCCGGTGAGGAGCCGCGCCAGGTGCGGCACCACCAGCCCGACCCAGCCGATCACGCCGCAGACCGACACCGCGGCCGCCGTCGCCAGGGTCGCCGCGGCGAGCGCGGCGACGCGCACGCGGCCCGCATCCACGCCCAGCGCGCGCGCCTCTTCGTCGCCCATCGACAGCACGTCGATGCGCCAGCGCAGCAGCCACAGCACCGCCATGCCGGCCGCGATCGCGGGCGCGACCGCCAGGCTGTCCGCCGGGGTGACGGCGGCGAGGCTGCCGAGCAGCCAGTACGTCATGGCCGGCAGCTGGTTGTGCGGGTCCGCGAGCACCTTCAGCAGCGCGATCAGCGCACCGGCGAGCGCGCCCACCACCACCCCGGAGAGCACCAGCAGCAGCAGCGGATCGTGCTGGCGGAACGATGCGGCCAGCCCGAACACCAGCGCCACCGTGGCGAGTCCGGCGCCGAAGGCCAGGGCCTGGACCACCCAGGCGTCCGCGCCGAGCCAGATGCCGGTCAGCGCCCCGAGCGCCGCCCCGGCCGACACGCCGAGGATGTCGGGCGAGACCAGCGGATTGCGCAGCACCGACTGGTAGGCCGCCCCGGCCACGGCGAGGCCCGCGCCGACCAGAAGCGCGGCGACGATGCGCGGCCCGCGAATGACCAGCACCACCGCCTCCGCGTCGGCCGACGCGCCGTGGCTGTCGCCGCCCAGCGCGGCGAGCACGATGGCCAGGACCGCGCGCGGGGCGACCGGATAGCTGCCGACGGCGAACGCCAGCGCGACCAGCGCAAGCAGCGCGACCGCCGCGCCGGCCCAGACCAGCAGCGCGCCGGTCCTGGCGCCGATCATCGCATCGATGGCGCGCGATGCGGCGCCGCGTTGACGGGGTCGATCATGCCCGGTTGGATGTGCCCGAAGGCCGTGATGCTATCCGGTTCGACGCGCTCGCGCGCGGCGTGACCGCGGCGGCCGCGTGCGACAATCGGCGCCTGTCGTGCCCCGGCTCGCCGTCGCCGCGGGCCTCCGCCTGCATCGTGAGCGCCACCTTCCGCGCCTATGCCGCCCTGCGGCATCCGGGCTACCGCATGCACTTCGCCACCTACGCGCTGGCGATGATGGCGGACAACGTCGAGCACGTGATCAGCTACTGGGTGCTGCACCAGAAGTTCAACTCGCCCGCGCTCGGCGGCTTCGCGGTGGTGTCGCACTGGCTGCCGTTCCTGCTCTTCTCGGTGCTCTCCGGCGCGCTCGCGGACCGCTTCGACCCGCGCCGCCTGGTGCAGGTCGGCATGGGCATGTTCATCGCGGCGTCGCTCGGCTGGGCCTGGTTCTTCCACACCGACACCCTCGAGATGTGGCATGCGATGGTCCTGCTCACCCTGCACGGGTTCGCCGGCGTGCTGTGGCAGCCGGCCAGCCAGATGCTGCTGCACGACATCGTCGGCGGCGACCTGCTGCCGAGCGCGGTGCGCCTGAACGCGACCGCGCGCTGGCTCGGGCTCCTCGCCGGGCCGGGCGCCGGCGCCGCCCTGCTGCTCGGCCTCGGCAGCACCGGCGGCATGGTCCTCAACACCGTCTTCTACCTGCCGCTCGTGCTCTGGCTGGTGGCGGCACCCTACGGGCCGCGGTTCCGGCACGGCGCGGCCCCGCCGCCGCGCGCCGTGCGCGGTTTCGCCGACATCGTCCAGACGATGCGCGACATCGCCGCGCATCGCGTGATCGTCGGCATGACCCTGCTCGCCGGCACCGCCGCGTTCTTCGTCGGCGGCGCCTACCACGCCCAGATGCCCGGATTCGCCGAGCATCTCGGCCACGGCGATCCCGGCGCCGCCTACAGCGCCCTGCTGGCCGCCGATGCGGCGGGCGCGCTGGTCGCCGGCTTCGTGCTCGAAGGCACCGGCTGGCTCAAGCCGCACCCGCGCCGCGCGGTGCTGCTCGCCATGCTGTGGTGCGCGACCCTGCTGTGCTTCGCCGCAAGCCGTGCCTATGCGCTGGCGCTCGCCTTGCTGTTCGCCGCGGGATTCCTCGAGCTCTCGTTCAATGCGATGACGCAGACACTGGTCCAGATCAACGCGCCGCCGGCCATGCGCGGCCGCGTCATCGGCCTGTTCAACATGGCCGCGCTGGGCCTGCGCACCTTCTCGGGCGTCACCGTCGGCCTCGTCGGCGGCATGATCGGCATCCACTGGTCGCTGGCCCTGTCCGCGCTCGGGGTGCTCGCGGTGCTGGCCCTGCTGCTGGGCCTGGCCGCCGGCACCGGCAGCGCCGGCGGCGCGACGCGCTGATCGGTGCGCTGATCGGCGCGACGCCGGCCCGCCGCGCGCGCACTGCCGCCGCGTCGTCCCGCGCGGCCCGCGCTACGAACCCGAACGCGGGCGCCGGCGCTCGCTGCCCGCGGCCTCGCCCCCGGCCGCGCCGTCGAGGCGCGAGACCCCGAGGCGCCGCAGGATCGCGGTCTTCTTCCTCTGATGCCCCTGCATGCGCTGCAGCACGTCGGCCAGGAACGACACCGCCGCGCCGATGAAGGGCCCCTTGTTGAGCATCACGCATTCGGCGCGCCCCCCCATCGCAGCGTCGGTGACCTCGGCGCGCGAGGACATGCCGCCCTTGGCCAGCGATTCGAGCACCTGGGTCGCCCAGATCACCGGCACGTGCGCCGCCTCGCACAGCCACAGCATCTCCTCCTGCACCTCCGCCAGCCGCTCGAATCCGACTTCGACGCCGAGGTCGCCACGCGCCACCATCACCGCCACCCGCGGATGGCGCAGGGCCGCGAGCAGCAGTTCGGGCAGCCGGGCGAACGCGCGCCGGGTCTCGATCTTGAGCACGATCCCGGCGTCGTCGGTGCCGCGCTTGGCGAGCTCGCCGGCGAGATCCTCGATGTCGGCGGCGCGCTGCACGAACGAGAGCGCGACCATGTCGGCATGACGCAACACGAAGTCCAGGTCGGCCCGGTCCTTGTCGGTGAGCGCCGGCAGGCGCAGGTCCGTGTCGGGGAGGTTGATCCCCTTCTCGGCGCCGAGCCGCGCGACGCCGCCGGCGGCGCCGACGATCTCCACGCGCATGCGGTCCTTGTCGACGCTGCGGATCCGGCCCTCGATGCGGCCGTCGTCGAACAGGATGCGCTCGCCGGCGCGCGCGCTCGCGAACACCTCGGGCAGCGCGCAGGCGATCATCGCCGGCGCGAGCAGGCGGCCGCCGGGATCGTGGCGGGCGGGTCGCCCGGGGTCGGTCCCGCACACGAGGTCGAGGCGATCGCCCGCGGCCAGCCTGATCGGCTGCTCGCGCGGCGGCAGTTCGCCCACCTGCGCCTTCGCCACGGCCGCGCCGCCGCGGCGCAGCGTCAGCCGCGTCCCCGGCGTGACGTACGCGGTGCGCTCGGCGTGGCAGACGCAGCCGAGTGCCGTCACCGCGACCACCTCCAGGCGGCGGCGCCGGCTGCGCGCGTCGATCAGTTCGATGGTGTCGCCGCGCCGCGCGCGCGCGGCCAGCGCGACGTCGATCGGCACCACGGTCCACCCCGGCGCCGCCTCGATGCTGGCGGCGCTGAACACCACCACGGCAGGGGCGACGGTGCGGCCCAGCGCATCGCGTCGCGGCCGCCACTTCAGCACGCCGATGCCGGGCTCGACCGGACCGGTGCGCAGCTTCGGCCCGGCCAGGTCGAACGACACCAGACAGCGCCGCCCGAGCCGCTTCTCGGCGCGGCGCAGGTGCCGGATCATGCGCGCCCAGGCGCCGGCATCGTCGTGCGCGCAATTGATGCGCATGATCTGCATGCCGCGCGCGACGAGGTCTTCGACGAGCTGCGGATCCTCGGCCGCCTCGGTCGGCATCGTCACCATGATGCGGGCGCGCCGCCCGGCCGGCGGCGGCCCGAGGATCGCCTCCGCATGGCGGACCAGCAGCGCGTCGCCGGCGTCCATGGTGAGCGCCGGCGGCGCGCGCAGGTCGGCCGGCAGGTCGCGCCCGCGGATCAGGCAGAGCATCGCGGCGACCTGGTCGAGCGTGGCCAGGGTGTGCGCCTCCATCCGGCCCAGTGAGCTCAGACCCAGGCGCGCGAGGTCGGCCTGCAGACCGCGCACGTCACGGCTGCGCACCGCGAGGTAGTGCAGCAGGTTGCGCGCGCTCCTCGCCATCGCCGGTGCCACCGCCGCCAGCGCGGACGCGTGCGCCTGCTCGAGCGCGACGGCCGCGCGCCGCAGCCGGTCGATGCGCCGCGCGGCGCGGCGCCCGGCGGCCAGCCGCGCCCGGGTGTGCTCACGCTCGGCCCGCGCCGCTTCCTTGTTGCC
This sequence comes from Burkholderiales bacterium, assembly GCA_016790695.1. Classification (GTDB taxonomy): domain Bacteria; phylum Pseudomonadota; class Gammaproteobacteria; order Burkholderiales; family JAEUOS01; genus JAEUOS01. The sequence goes on along the minus strand of JAEUOS010000222.1, from coordinate 4,811 downwards.
GTTGTTCTTCAATCGATCGCCCCTCCCCGCGGCCTGGCGCGAACGATCCGGCGCCCCCGTCCGGCGGCACCATCGCGCCCTCGCCTGCTGCGACGCAACAAGCCTACGGCCGCCGCCGGCGCCCGGCATTGCGCAGGATCAACAAACGCGCGCCCGGCAAAACGACGACAATGGCCGGCCCTGCGCCCGGCGCGGCGCCACCTACCCGGAGTACCCATGAAGGCCGCCACGATCCTCGACACCATCGGCAACACGCCGCACGTGCGCATCAACCGCCTGTTCGGCAGCACCCACGAGGTCTGGGTCAAGTCGGAGCGTTCCAATCCGGGCGGATCGATCAAGGACCGCATCGCGCTCGCGATGGTCGAGGACGCGGAGGCCTCGGGCCGGCTCAAGCCCGGCGGCACGATCATCGAGCCGACCTCGGGCAACACCGGCATCGGGCTCGCGATGGTGGCCGCGGTCAAGGGTTACCGGCTGATCCTGGTGATGCCCGACAGCATGTCGGTGGAACGGCGCCGGCTGATGCTCGCGTACGGCGCGCGCTTCGAGCTGACCCCGCGCGCGAGCGGCATGAAGGGCGCGATCGCGCGCGCCCAGGAGATGGTCGCGGCGACGCCCGGCGCCTGGATGCCGCAGCAGTTCGACAACCCGGCCAACATCGCCGCGCACGTGCGCGCCACCGCGCGCGAGATCCTCGCGGACTTCCCGTCGGGCATCGACGTGCTCGTCACCGGCGTGGGCACCGGCGGCCATCTGACCGGCTGCGCCCAGGTCCTCAAGGCGGCCTGGCCCCGGCTCCGCGTGTTCGCGGTCGAGCCGGCCGCCTCGCCCGTGCTCTCCGGCGGCGCGCCGGCGCCGCACCCGATCCAGGGCATCGGCGCCGGTTTCGTGCCGGCGAACCTGCACACCGCGCTGCTCGACGGCGTCATCCAGGTCGACGCCGAGGCGGCGCGCGAGTATGGGCGGCGCGCGGCGCGCGAAGAAGGGCTGCTGGTCGGCATCTCGTCCGGCGCGACGCTGGCGGCGATCGCGCAAAAGCTGCCCGAGGTCGCCGCCGGCGCCACGGTGCTCGGCTTCAACTACGACACCGGCGAGCGCTACCTGTCGATCGACGGCTTCCTGCCGGCCGAGTGATGCGCCGCGGCCGTCGCGACGCGCGGTGAGCTTCGCCCGGGCCGTCCGGCGCGCCGCGATGAGCGCGTTGTTCATCCTGGCCGGGGTGTTCGTCGGCCTGGTGCTGCTGCTCTGGTGGGCCCAGGAGCAGCTGATCTTCCCCGCGCCCGGCGCGGTCGCCGCCGTCCCGGCGGTCCGCGGTCGCGACGCGCTGCGGGTGCAGGTGCCGGTCGCCGCGGGCATCACGCTGGCAGGGTGGCTGGTGCGCCCGGCGGCGCCGAAGTCCGCGCGCGTTCCCCTGCTCCTGTACTTCGGCGGCAACGCCGAGGAGGTGACCTGGATGGCCGAGATGGCGGACCGCTTTCCCGGCTGGGCGCTGCTGGCGGTGAACTACCGCGGCTACGGCGGCAACCCCGGACGGCCCGGCGAGGCCGCGCTCATCGCCGACGCGCTCGCCCTGCATGACTGGGCCGCGCGCCGCGACGACGTCGACCCCGCGCGCATCGTCGCCCTCGGGCGCAGCCTCGGCAGCGGCGTCGCCGTCGCGCTGGCGGCGCAGCGCCGGCTCGCCGGCGTCGTCCTGGTGACGCCGTTCGACAGCCTGCGCGACCTCGCGCAGCGCCTCTACCGCTTCATTCCGGTCGACCTGATCCTGCGCCACCGCTTCGACTCGCTGCGCCACGCAGGCGCGCTCGACCTGCCGCTCCTGGCCATCGCGGCCGAGCGCGACCGCGTGATCCCGCCCGCGCACGCGCGCCGCCTGTACGACGCCTGGCGCGGGCCGAAGCGCTGGCTCGCCATCGCGGGCGCCGACCACAACGACATCGACGCCAGCGATCGATACTGGGAGGCGATCGCCGCCTTCCTCGCCGAGCGCGCCGCCGCTACTTCCGGCGCGCGGCCGCCTTGATGTGGCAATGCTGCGACAGCAGGCGCACCAGCGGGTCGAGGTCGAGGTCGGTGTCGTCGATGATCAGCGCCTCGATCACCTCGGGCAGGAACTCGTCCTCCCACTGCGCGATCAGGCCGTCGATCATCTGGTGCGGCGCGCAGCGGCCGATGAAATCCGGCACGTTCCGCACCGCGGCGCCGCCGGTCCGGATCGCGCGGATCGCGGTCTTGGCTTCGGCGGCGGTGAGCACCGGCTTGGGCGCCTTGCCGGCCGCCAGGCAGAGGAAGATGGTGTTGATCGCGTCGGCGTCGGTCATGCCGCGCGTCACGCGCCGCCATTCGTCGGTGACCAGCGTGTCGTAGTCGCTGACCTCGTGCGACAGCGCCAGCGCATGAAAGGCGTCGTGGTACTCGCGCACCAGGTCGTTGAAGGGCACCTTGAGGTCCGCGATGCGCGGCAGGTCGCGCGCGACGATGCGCTCGAGGTGGCGCGCGACGACCGGCCGATGCTCGTCCGGCACGTCGTCGAGCAGGCCCGGCGGCAGCGCCTTGCGGCGCTTCGCGCGCCGCAGCTTCCGGAACCACTCCTTGAGCTCGCCGGCGTCGAGCAGCGGGCCGGCGGGACGCCCGGCGATGCGGGTCAGCAGGCAGGCCTTGATCACGCTCTCGGCGGACTCGCCGGCCAGCGCGCCGGCCGGCACCTGCGTCGCGCCGGCGAGCCAGAACGCGCCGTCGATCTCCGCCTTGTGCACGCTGCGCGCGGCCAGGTGCGCGCGGTACTCCGCGACCGTCCACTGGGCGCCCAGGGTGCGCGCACGCAGGAACTCGCGGACGTCGGCCGCCTCGTCGGCATCGAGGATGGTCGAATCGGTCGGCATGGCGAAGAGCGCCTTCAGCATCTCCGAGCCGCCGCGCGAGTGCGACAGGAAGGTGTTGTCCTGCAGCGAGCGCGCGGCGCGCGGCAGGTGGCCGTCGAAGCGGTGCTCCAGATACAGGCTCACGAGGTAGACCATGCGCCTCATCGCCTCCTCGAGATCGGTGCGCAGGTGCGCGGTGCCGAAGTAGTTGGCGATCTGCACGATTCCCTTGGCGCCGTCGGCGCGCATCGCCTCGAGGCGCTCGGAGTCGATGATGCCGTTGGCGAGCCCGTGATCGAGGGCGCGCGCGAAGAACGGCCGGTCGTCGTAGGCGGCGAGCGCGCCGGCGGCGCCGGCGGCGGGCGCGGCGCCGCTCAAAGTGCCGACTCCTCTTCGGCACCGGCACCGGCCCCGGCCGGTCCCGGGCGTTCGGCGGCGGCCGCGCCGTCGTCCCCGGCCTCGGCCGGGCGGGCCGGCACCGCCGCCGCCTCGGCGGCGCGCGTGCGCGCGGCAAGGATCTGGTAGACGTGGAAGAACTCGTCGGGGTGGTGATGGGCGAGGCGCCAGGTCAGTTCCATCCAGTCGCCGTCGCGCACCTCGTCGAGGCCGACGCCGCCCTTGGGCAGCTCGAACTGGTCGTCGCGCACCGCGTCGTCCTCCTCGTCGCGCGGCACGCGCTCCTCCTCGGTGACGACGAAGCTGCCGTGGTCCTTGAAGACCGCGATTTCGTCGAAGCGCTCGTCGAGGTAGTCGGCCAGCACCTCGAGCCCGAGGTCCTTCTCCGCCAGCGCGGCGATGAATTCGTCGGGGTCGACGTCGTCGCGGAAGATCACCGAATTGACCATCGCGCGCAGGCGGTCGCGGTTGCGCTCGGCGTACAGGCGCTCCATGATCACCGCCTCGGCGAACTGGCGCGGCGTCACCAGCAGGTTGACCACCGACGGCCGCGCGGCATCGTACTCGCGCATGATCGCGAGCAGGTCGCGCGGCGCGAGCTCGTCGAGCACCGCGACCAGCGCGGTGTCGCCCTCGGTGTCGACCAGTTCGGACAACGCGGACTCCGCCGCGGCGATGTTGCCGGCGTGGATCAGCGCGCTGGCCTTGATGACTGCGGGATGTGACATGCGATCTCCTGTGACGCGTCCTAGCTGCGGCGGTCGAAGCCCTGGTCGCCCAGCCAGTCCTCGCCGGCGTCGCCGAGGTCGTCCGCGCGCGCGTCCTCCTCGTCGCCGCCGTCGTCGGCATCGGCATCGGCGTCGTCGCCGTCGTCGACTGCGGCCACCGCGCCGGCGCCGGCATGCCGGCCCTGCAGATACTCGAGGCCGGCGGCGATGACCAGAAAGGCCGGGCCGCCGTCGGCTGCGCGCGCCTGCGCGACCAGCGGCGCCGCCCAGGGCGCGATCTCGAGCGCCGCGGCGACGGATTCCCAGGACGGCAGCGTCTCGGCATCGCGCGCGACCAGATCGTCGAGGACCGCGCGGTCGAGCACGCGGAACGCGCCCGAGAACGCGGGCGCCACCAGCGACGGATCGCTCGCGCACAACGGCAGCAGGCCGGCGAACTGCGCGCGCTTCTCGGCGAGGCGCTTCTTCAGGACGTCGTCGCCGGCCGAGTCGTAGGTCAGGTCCTCGATCTCGTAGGCATAGGTCGACGCCAGGTCGGCGAAAAAGGCGGAGGTCTTCATCGCAGCGACGCCTTCAGGTAGGCGGCCCAGATCTCGCGCGCCACCTCGAGCGGATGCTCGATCAGGCTGCGCCGGCGATTGTCGTCATAGTCGCGGCGCCGCGCCGGGTCCGACAGGACCTCGTAGGCCTCCTGCACGGCCTGGAACGCCGCGTGGGCCTCGGCGGCCGGGTTGCGGTCGGGATGCAGCGCGAAAGCCAGTTTGCGATAGGCGCTGCGGATCTCGGCCGCGCTCGCCGACGGCTCGAGATCGAGGGTGCGGTA
>JAEUOS010000178.1 GCA_016790695.1 Burkholderiales bacterium | reverse complement strand
CGATGCCCACGCGCGCCTTCTGGCCGCCGGAGAGCTGGTGCGGATAGCGCGACAGCAGTTCATCGGGCAGGCCGACCGCGCGAGCCAGGTCGGCCACCGCCGCCGGCGTCGCGCCCCCGGCGAGCAGGCGCATCGGCTCGGCGATCGTCTCGGCCGCCGTGAAGCGCGGATTGAGGCTGTCCGTGGGATCCTGGAACACCATCTGGATGCGGCCGCGCGCGGGATGGCGCGCGAAGCGCGCCGCCGGCACCGCGCCGATGTCGCGCTCGCGGAAGACGACCGCGCCGTCGCTGGGATCGAGGAGCCGCGCGATCAGGCGCACCAGGGTCGACTTGCCGCAGCCGGACTCGCCGACCAGGCCCACCGCCTCGCCCGGACGGATGCGCAGATTCACGTCGTCGACGGCAACCAGCTGCGGCGCGTGCCGCCCGGGCCGCACCCGGCCGCCCACCGCGAAGCGCCGGCCCAGGCCGATGGTCTCGAGCAGGACCTCGCTCATGCGCACCGCGCCTCGTCGAGCGGATGCCAGCACGCCACCGCGTGCGCCGGCGGCGGGGCGAGGCGCGGCAGCGGCGCGTCGCAGCGCGCGCTGGCCCGCGCGCAGCGCGCGCGAAAGCGGCACGCCGGCAGATCCGCGCGCCGGAGGTCGGGCAGATTGCCCGGGATCGCGGCCAGCGCGTCGATCGTCGACTCGGCCGCCGGCGTCGCGCGGATCAGCTGCGCCGTGTACGGATGGCGCGGGCCCGCGAACAGCGCCGCCGTCGGCGCGGCCTCGACCACGTGGCCCGCATGCATGACGACGATGCGGTCGCAGTGCTCGGCCGCCAGCGCCAGGTCGTGGGTGATGAACAGCGTCGCCATGCCGGTCGCGCGCGCGCGCGCCGCGATCAGGTCCATGATCGCCGCCTGCGTCGTCACGTCGAGGCCGGTGGTGGGCTCGTCGGCGATCAGCAGCGCCGGCCGGCAGGCCAGGGCGAGCGCGATCATGACCCGCTGGCACATGCCGCCGGAGAGCTCGAACGGGTAGGCCGCATGGCGGCGCTCGGGGTCGGGGATGTTGACCTCGCGCAGCGCCGCGATCGCGCGCTCGCGCAGTTCCGCGGCGCGCGCCGTGGTGTGGCGGCGCAGCACGTCCTCGATCTGCGCGCCGACCCGCCGGATCGGGTTGAGCGCCGTGCGCGGATTCTGGAAGATCATCGCGATCTCGCGGCCGCGCACGGCCTCGAGGTCCGCCTCGCTCGCGCGCGTGAGTTCGAGCCCCCCGAACGCGGCGCGCCCGCCGGTGACCCGCGCCGCGCGGTCCGAGATGCCCAGCAGCGCGAACGACAGCACCGACTTGCCCGATCCGCTCTCCCCGACCAGGCCGACGGTCTCGCCCTTGCGGACCGCGAGGTCGACCCCGTCGAGCGCGTGCACGGTGCCGCTGCGGGTGCGGAATTCCAGCCCGAAACCCTCGACGCTGAGCAGCGGCGGCGCGTCGTTCATGTGCGCCGCCGCGGATCGATGATGTCGCGCAGGCCGTCGCCCAGCAGGTTGAAGCAGAACACCGCCAGCATCAGCACCGCGCCGGGAAAGAACGCCACCCACCATTCGCCGGAGATGATGTAGGTCGCGCCCTCGGCGACCATGATTCCCCATTCCGGCGTCGGCGGGCGCACGCCAAGGCCGATGAAGGACAGGCCCGCGGCGTTGAGGATGGCCCAGCCCATGTTGAGCGAGACCTGAACCATCGCCGGCGGCAGGATGTTGGGGAACACGTGATGCGAGAGGATGCGCCAGTCGCCGTTGCCGGACAGGCGCGCCGCTTCGACGAAGCCGGCGTTGCGCAGCACGCCGGCCTCGGCGCGCGCCACGCGGATGTAGAACGGCAGGTTGATGATCGCGGTCGCGTAGACGATGTTGGCCACCGAGTTGCCGAGCGCGGCGACGATGCCCATCGCCAGCACGAACAGCGGGAAGGCCATGATCGTGTCGGCCAGCCGCAGGATGACGCGGTCCCACCAGCCCCCGAAGAAGCCCGCGGCCAGGCCCAGCGCGATGCCGAGCGCGAACGACAGCGCCACCGCGCTGACCGCGATGCCGAAATCCAGGCGCGTGGCGACGACGATGCGCGACAGGATGTCGCGGCCGAGCGCGTCGGTGCCGAACCAGTGCGCGAGCGACGGCGCCTGCATCGCGCGCGCCGTGTCGGTGGCCAGCGGGTCGTAGGGCGCCAGCCAGGGGCCGGCCACGGCCAGCACCACGAAGCCCGAGAACAGCACGAACGCGGCCAGCGTGACCGGATTGTCCGAGAGCACGTAGCGGGCGTGCCGCAGCGCCGCGCGCATCAGGCCTCCAGGCGCACGCGCGGATCGATCAGGCCGTAGAGCAGATCGATCGCCAGGTTGAGCAGCACGTAGAGCACGCCCATCGCGAGGACGAAGCCCTGGATCGGCGCATAGTCGGACGCGGTCAGCGACTCGATCGCGTAGGAGCCGATGCCGGGCCAGGCGAACACCTTTTCGACCAGCACGTTCGACCCGAGCAGGAACGAGAACACCATGCCCAGCGTGGTCACCACCGGCAGCAGCGCGTTGCGGAACGCGTAGGTGTAGAGCACCGTCGGCGACGCGAGCCCGGCGGCGCGCGCGGTGCGGATGAAGTCCGACGACAGCACCCCGAGCATCGACGCGCGGGTCATGCGCGCCAGCGGCGCCAGCACGAACAGCCCCATCGTCACCGCCGGCAGCGCGATCTGCGCGAGGCAGGCGCGGAACACCGTGCCCTCGCCTGCGAGCAGGCTGTCGATCAGGTACATGCGCGTCACCGGGGGCGGCGGCGTGAACACCGGATCGAGGCGTCCGAGCGGCGACGGCGCGACGCCGAGGAGGAAATAGAACACATAGGCCAGCAGCAGGCCGGTGAAGAAGGTCGGCAGCGACACCCCTGCCGTCGTGACCAGGCGGCACAGGTGGTCGATCCAGGACCCCGGGCGCCGCGCCGCCGCCACGCCGAGCGGCAGCGCCACGACCGTCGCGAACACCAGCGCGCAGAACGTCAGCTCGAGCGACGCCGGCAGGCGCGACACCAGTTCCGTCAGCACCGGCTGGCCGGTCGACAGGCTCTGCCCGAAATCGCCGCGCGCGAGATCGCGCAGGTACAGCCCGAACTGCTCGACCAGATTGCGGTTCAGGCCGAGCTTCTCGCGGATCTGCTCGACCGCCTCGGCGCTCGCCGCCGCGCCGGCGAAGAAGGCCGCGGGATCGCCGGGCAGCGCGCGCGTGAGCAGGAAGGTCACGACGACCACGCCGGCGAGGTTGGGCAGGGCGCCGACGAGGCGCAGCGCGACGATGCGGATCATGCGGGCGCCGGGATCAGGCTCACGTGCGCCGCCACCACGCGCCAGCCGTCCGGCGTGCGCATCCAGGTCTGGCTCTGGCGGCCGATCTTGCCCGGCGCCGACGCGCGCTCGAAGAGCGTGTTGGCGGTGGCGAGGTCGCGTCCGTAGGTGGTGATCACGGTGTGGTGGATGCTGCGCGCGAGGCCGGCCGGCGAGCGCGCCTGGCGGAACGCAGCGATCTGGTCGTAGCCGTAGAGGTTCTCGGCGATGCCGTAGCGCAGCGTCAGCGGGCTGTTCCAGAACAGCGCGTCGAGCACGGCGACGTCGTTGGCGTTGAGCGCGACTTCGTAGCGCTGGAACGCCGCGGTGACCTCGGCGACGACCTCGGGAATGTTGATCTCAGGCATGGCGGGATTCCGATCTGGGGTGGACGACCGGCGATTGAACCACGCCCTGCGCCTCGAGCCACGCCGCGACGCGCAGCGCGTCCGCCTCGCGCCAGGGCCGCGCGATCACCTGCACGCCGATCGGGAGCTCGCCCGGCCGGTGCACCGGCACGGCGACGATCGGCAGCCCGATGAACGACAGCGGCTGGGTCAGGAGCCCCATCGAGGGCCGCGCCGGCACCGCCGTGCCGTTGAGCTCGAAGGTCTCGGCGCCGATCGGCGTCGCCGCCACCGGCGTCGCCGGGGCGAGCACGATGTCGACGGACGCGAACAGCGCCAGCACCTGCGCGTGGAACCAGCGCCGGAAGCGCTGCGCCTGCGCGTACCACGCGGCCGGCGCCAGCGCGTTGGCCAGGAAGCGGTCGCGGATCAGCGGATCGAAGTCGCCGGCGCGCCGGCGCAGGTCCGCCAGATGCAGCTGGCTGCCCTCGACGGCCGTGATGACGAACGCCGCCGCGCGCGCGCGCGCGGCCTCGGGCAGGATGACCCGCGTCGACGCGTCCAGCGCGGCGGCGACGCGGTCGCGCGCCGCCAGCGCCGCCGGCGTGGCGTTGTCCTCGAAATAGCCGCCGGCGACCGCGATGCGCAGGCCGCCGATGCCGTCGGCGAGCGCCGCGCCCGCCGGCTCGACCGCGCGCGGCGCCAGCGCCGGATCGCCGTCGTCCGGGCCCTGCAGCACGTCGTACACCGCCGCCAGGTCCGCCGCCGACCGGGCGAACGGCCCGACGTGGTCGAAGCTGCCGACGAACGGGTAGGTGCCGGCGCGCGAGAGCCGGCCGTAGGTCGGCTTGAGCCCGAAGACGCCGCACAGCGACGCCGGCACGCGGATCGAGCCGTTGGTGTCGGTGCCGAGCGCGGCGGCGACCATGCCTGCGGCCACCGCCGCCGCCGAGCCGCCGGACGAGCCGCCGGCGATGCGCCCGGGGTCGTGCGGGTTGCGCGTCGGACCGTCGTGCGAGTTCTCGGTGGTGAAGCCGAACGCGTACTCGTCCATGTTGAGCGCGCCGACCAGCACCGCGCCGGCGGCGCGCATGCGCTGCACGAGGGTGCAGTCGCGCGCGGCCGGCGCGAGGTCGCGGTTGATCCTCGAGCCCGCGAGCGTGGTCAGGTCCGCGACGTCGAACAGGTTCTTGACCGCGTAGGGCACGCCCGCGAGCGGCGGCAGCGGCCGGCCCGCGGCGCGCATCGCGTCGACCGCGGCCGCCTCCGCCAGGGCGCGCTCGCGCGTGACCGCGGTGAACGCATTGACCGCGGGGTCCGCCGCCGCGACGCGCGCGAGCGCCGCCTCGGCGAGCGCGGCCGCGCTGACCGCGCCGGCGCGCACCGCGGCCGCCGCCTCGGCCACTCCCGGGCAGTGCGGTGCGCTCATGGCCGCCACACCGGCGCGGCCTCGTCGGCCGGGCCCAGGTCGAACGCGTTGACCGGGGCGGCCACCGCCGCGAGGCGCGCGAAATTGGCGAGCACGCCCGGCATCTGCTCCGCGGTGATCGGCAGCTCCAGCGCCGCCGCGGCGGCGCGCACGTAGGCCTCAATCTCGTCGCTGGTCATGGGTCGTCTCCGGTGTCGATGTCGCGCGGCGCGGCGCCCGCCGCGCCGCGTCCGTCTCAGGACTTCGAGATCTGCCGGTAGTCCGGCTCGAGGTGGAACCAGTACATGTACCCCTGCACGTTCTTCTGCATCGCCACGTCCATCAGCGGCTGGAACAGCGGCACGCGCGGCACCTCCTCGTAGGCCAGCTTGAGCATGGCCTTGACCTCGCCGTCGTAGATCGCGCGGCTCTCGGCGAACTTGGCGTTCATGATCATCTTGTCGAGGGCGGGGTTCTTGTAGCTCATGGTGTTGAACACCGCATCCTGGCTGTGGTAGCACCAGAAGAAGAAGTACTCGGGATAGTTGAGCCAGCCGCCGAAGCGGTTGACGATCATCGGCATGTCCTTCTTGAGCAGCTGCGCGCGCCAGTTGGCGCCCGGCACCTTGTTGATCGTCGCCTTGATCCCGATGGCGGCCAGGCTCTCCTGGATCAGGATCGCCATCGGCTCCGAGATCGTGCCGTTGCCGAGGTCGAACGACAGCGTCGTCTCGAAGCCGTTCTCGAATCCCGCCTCCTTGAGCAGCGCCTTCGCCTTGGCGATGTCGGTCCGGTAGCCGGTCGGCTGCGGCCAGGCCGTGGTCCTGACGTCGTTGGAGGCCGCGCCGTACATCTTGGCGCCGCGCCCGTAGAGCGCGGAGGCGTGCAGCTTGTCGTAGGGGACGGCATGGGCCACCGCCTGGCGCACCTTCGGATTGTTGAACGGCGGCTTCGAGGTCAGCATGCCCAGGTACCAGATCGAGTTCTCGATCGGCATCGAGCTGACCTTGACGTTGCCGCCCTCCTTGGCGACCTCGGAGAAGTCCTTGGGCGGCAGGCTGTAGGTCATGTCGATGTCGCCCTTGACCAGCAGTGCGCGACGATTGCCGGCGTTGGGCACGTCGCGCTGGATCACGCGCTTGAGCGCCGGCAGCGGCCCGTTCTTCCAGTCGTCGTTGCGCACGTAGATGATCTCCTGCCCCGGCTTCCACGACTCGACCTTGAACGCGCCGCCGCCGGCGATGTTGCTCTTGGTCCAGTTCAGGCCCCACGGGTCCTGCGGGGTCGCGTGCTTCTTCACGAGCTCGGCGTTGAAGATCGACGGCACCGGCACGGCCATGTCCATCATGGTCATCTTGTCGCGGCGCACGAAGTCGACGCGGAACGTGAGATCGTCGACGACGACGAACTGCTTCGGATCCTCGAGCGAGCCGGCCTTCATCTGGAAGGTGGGGAAGCCGCCGACGGTCACCGCGCGGTCGAACGACCACTTCACGTCCTTCGCGGTGACCGGCGTGCCGTCGTGAAACTTCGCGTCCTTGCGCAGCCTGAAGGTCACCGAGTTGCCGTCGGGCGCGATCTTCCAGGACTCGGCGAGTTCCGGCTCCAGGCGCGTGTAGTCGTACATGACCTGGCCGTCGGGCAGCTTCTTCCTGCCGAAGGTCATGAGCCGGTCGTAGCACATCCACGACACCGAGTAGCTGGGCCGGTTGGCGCCGACGGTGTGGATGTCGAGCGAATTGGGCCCGAACTCGTTGGCCACCACCAGGACGTCGCGCGGACGCGCTTGCGCGAATGCCTCGGCGGTCCAGAGGGCCGGCACCGCGGCGGCCGCGGCGCCGAACGCGCCGGATTGCAGGAAATGACGTCGCTTCATGGATGGCTCCCTGATCATGAGGAAACTGCGGAACTCAACTGCGCGCCGCCATGTAGGCGCGCCAGCCGCCGTGGGCGGTGATGTCCTCGGCGCGCTCGAGCGCCCAGGGCTCGCAGACGAACCCCTTGACCCAGCTGCCGTCGTCGAGCTCGACCGAGCCGATTGCGAGCGGCGGCGGCACCTCGGCGACGAAGGCGCCGAAGCGCTCGGCCGGCATCTCCCAGACCTCGATGGCGATGCTCGCCCCGCCCCGCGCGACGCGCTCGAGGCCCGGCTTGGGCGGCGCGGTGTCGGGCAGCGCGAACAGGCGGTAGGCCGGCGCCGTGCCGGCCGCGCGCACGAGGCGCGCGCCGCGTTCGGTCAATTGCCGGTTGAGCGGCATGCCGCTCAGGTGCGCGCCGACCACGGCGACGCGGACCAGCGCCGGATCGGGCGCCGGCAGCGGCAGCGCGGCGGGATCGGCGGGAAGCGTCGCGGCGCCGGCGCCGAGCGCGAGGCCGGTCGAGCGCTGCCAGTCGTGCGCGAGCGCGCACAGGCCGTCCTCGCTCCACGCCGGGGCGATGAAGGTGACGCCGAACGGCAGTCCGTCGGCGCGCAGCGACGCCGGCACCGCGACCGCGCACCAGTCCAGCAGGTTGACGAAATTGGTGTAGGTGCCGAGGCGGCTGTTGAGGGTCAGCGGGTCGGCGTTGACCGCCTCGATGGTGTAGATCGTCGGCGCGGTGGGCACCATCAGCGCCTCGACCTCCGACCACAGCGGCGCGACCGCGCGGCGGATCTCCTCGAGGCGGTACTGCGCCCGGAACGCGTCCGCCGCCGTGTAGCCGGCCGCCTGCCCGATGACCGCGCGCACCGTCGGGTCCATCGCCGCCGCGTGCTCGCGCATGAAGTCGCCGATCGCCGCCTGGCGCTCCGCCACCCACGGCCCCTGGTACAGCAGCGCGGCCGCCTCGTGCAGCGGCGCGAAGTCGATCTCCCGCACCGTCGCGCCCAGGCGCTGCGCATGCGCGACCGCGGCGTCGAATCGCGCTGCCTGCTCGGCGTCGCCGAAGAACTCCGGCGTCCGCGGCACGCCGAGCACCGGGCGCCGCCCGATCGGCCGGCCGGGACCGGCGCGCCGCGCGTAGGCGTCCGCCTCGTCGAAGCCGGCGACCACCTGCAGCACCGCGCGCGCATCGGCGACGCTCAGGGCGAAGATCGACACGCAGTCCAGCGAGCGGCAGGCCGGCACCACGCCGCGCGCGGACACCAGTCCGCGGGTCGGCTTGAGACCGACGATGTTGTTGAAACCCGCGGGCACGCGCCCGGAGCCCGCGGTGTCGGTGCCGAGCGCGAACGCGACCTGCCCGCGCGCGACCGCCGCCGCCGACCCCGAGGAGGATCCGCCGGCGATGTAGCGGGGATCGAACGCATTCGGCACCGCGCCGTACGGCGAGCGCGTCCCGACCAGCCCCGTCGCGAACTGGTCGAGGTTGGTCTTGCCCGCGAGCAGCGCGCCGGCCGCGCGCAGGCGCCGCACCACCTCCGCGTCGGCGTGCGCCGGGCGCGCGAAGGCCGGGCACGCCGCGGTGGTCGGCATGCCCGCGGCGTCGATGTTGTCCTTGATGGCGAACGGGATGCCGTAGAGCGGAAAGCACGACCAGTCGCCGCCGCTCGCGGCGAAGCGCCGCTCCAGTTCGCGCGCTTCCGCGCACAGGCGCTCGCGGTCGGGCGGCACGATCCACGCCGCGTCCGGCGCCGCCGCCGCGTCGAAATGCTGCGTGACCAGCGCCAGCGGCGTGATCGCGCCGGCGCGGTAGCGGGACAGCAGTTCGGCAATCAGCATCGCGGGTTGCTTGCGCACCATCATGTATACAAGATGGCTTGACGCAAGGCGCATGCCAGTCGGCAGAGCGCGCCTAGACGCTTGATCCGGCGCGGCTTTTTCCCCGGCCGGCGGGCGCGGGCCGGCCCGGGCGCACTACATGCGTGCGATGGCGCCGCGCGACGGTGCGTGCAGCCCGAGTCAGGTCGACCGCGGGATCGGGGCGAGAAAGCCGGCGAACAGGCGCGCCACCCGTTCCCACGAATAGCGCTCGGCGTGCGCGCGGGCTGCGGCGCGCGGGATGGCCAGCGCAGCGCAGGCCGCCCTGCCGAGGTCCGGATCGAGTACGCCGGGGCCGTCGGCGCCGATCACGTCGACCGGCCCGGTGACCGGAAACGCCGCCACCGGGACGCCGCAGGCCAGCGCCTCGAGCAGGACCAGGCCGAAGGTGTCGGTCAGGCTGGGAAAGACGAACACGTCGACGCAGCGGTAGTAGGCAGCGAGATCCGCATGCGGTATCGGCCCCTCGAATCGAACCTCGGGATACGCGGCGGCGAGCGCGCGCAGCTGCGGTCCCCCGCCGATCACCCACTTCGAACCGGGCAGGCTCAGGCGCAGGAACGCCTCGATGTTCTTCTCCACCGCCACCCGGCCAACGTAGGCGAACACCGGGCGCCGCATGCCGCCGTCCACCGCCCGCGGACCCGCCGGGGTGAATTGCGCGATGTCGACGCCGCGCGGCCAGATCACCGTACTGTCGAAGCCGCGCCCGACGAGCTCGGACTGCATCGACGCGGTCGGCACCAGGGTGCGGACCGCGCGCCCGTGGAATCGGCGCAACCACGCGTAGGTGAGCCGCCGCGGCACGGGCGCGCGCGCGCGCACGTATTCGGGAAAGCGGGTGTGGTAGGACGTCGTGAACGGCCAGCCGCGGCGCACGCACACGCGCCGCGCGGCAATCCCGAGCGGCCCCTCGGTGGCGATGTGCACGGCATCCGGCGCCAGCGCCTCCAGCGCACGGCGTACGCCGGCGCCCGGGAACAGGGCCAGCCGGATCTCCGGATAGGTCGGGCACGGCATGGTGCGAAAGCTCTGCGGCGTGATCATGTGGACCTCGTGACCGAGCACGCCGAGTTCACGTGCGAGCGTCCCGAGGGTGATCACCACCCCGTTGACCTGCGGCGGGGCCGCATCGGTGACGATGACGATCCTCATGCTGCAAGCGCGCCGGCGGGGCGCGGCACCGGCTCCCGCGCGGTCGCCGCCACCCCGCCCTGCCAGGTGACCACCAGCAACACTCCGGCATTGGTCTCCACACGCGCCGTCAGGCTCTCTACCCAGTCGCCCTCGTTGCAAAAGAGGATGACGTCGATGACGCG
>JAEUOS010000108.1 GCA_016790695.1 Burkholderiales bacterium | reverse complement strand
CCATGCCTGGGCGTGCGCGGCGGTGGCCGCCGCAATGCCGAGCAGGAGGGATCCGATCGCGAGGGTGGCATATGTAGCGGAACGTGTCATGGCGGCGATTTTCGGCAGGAAGGGCAAAGGGACTTGACGGAAACGGGCAGTTGTTCCACTATTCAGAACATTATTCCTAAATGCAGAACAAACTGTAGGTGACGGGCCGCGCTTCTGTCAATCGTCCGGCACGCCGGCGTCGCCGGCGGCCGGAAACGGGCAATCGATGGACACGACGCTCCTGAAGGGGCTGGCGGTGCTCGAGGTCCTGGCGGCGCGCGAGACGCCTGCCGGGGTGTCGGAAATCGCCGGGCTGCTCGGCATCGGCAAGAGCAACACCCATCGGCTGCTGCAGACGCTGGTCGCTGCCGGCTATGTCCGGCGCGATGCCGACCGGCGCTATGCGTGTTCGCTGCGGCTGTGGGAGAAGGGCTGGGACGTGGCCCGCCGCTACGATGTGGCGCGTGTCGCGCGCGCGCCGATGGTGGCACTGGCGCAGGACACCGCCGAGACGGTGAATCTGTCGGTCCTCGACGGTGACGAGGTCGTCTACCTCGACAAGATCGACTCGCCGCTGCCGGTGCGGGCGGACACGCGGATCGCGGGGCGCGCGCCGGCGTACTGCACGGCGACCGGCAAGGCGCTGCTCGCCCACGTTGAGGATCCGGCAGCGCTACTTGCGCGCGTCACCTGGGAACGCTTCACTGCGCGCACGCCGCGCGACGCGGCGACGGTCCTGAGCGAACTGTCCGAGGTGCGCAGGCGCGGCTACGCGTTGAGCCGCGGCGAATGGCGCGATGGCGTGGCCGGCGTCGCTGCGCCGATCCTGGGGGCGGGTGGCCGGTCGCTCGCCGCAGTCGGCGTCGGCGGCCCGGCGGAACGGATGCCGCCTGCGCGACTGCGCCGGCTTGCCCCGATGGTCGTTGCCGCGGCGGCAGCGATCACCCGCGCGGCGGGCATGGGCGGCCCGACGCTCGCGCGCAGCGCGCCCTAGCGCTGACTGAAGGCGCCGTCCCCGAGTTCGCGCCGCAGGAATTCGTGGAAATGCTGCATCCCGTCCTCCATCGGCGACTGGTAGGGGCCGGTCTCGTTGACGCCCTCGCGCATCAGGGCGAGCCGGCCCGCATCCATGCGCAGCGCGATCTCGTCATCCTCGCGCGCGGTCTCCATGTACGCCGCCTGCTCGGCCTCGACGAACTCGCGCTCGAACAGGACGATCTCCTCCGGATAGTAGAACTCGACGACATTGGTGGTCGCCTGCGGCCCGCGCGGGATCAGGTGCGAGACCACCAGCACGTGCGGGTACCACTCGACCATGATGTTGGGGTAGAGCGTGAGCCAGATCGCGCCGTACTTCGGGACCGGATCGTCGAAACGTTCGCGGCGGTACTTGAGGACCTGGTCGTGCCAGCGACCGTAGACGGCGCTGCCGGGGCGCGCGAGCGCGCTGTTGATGCCGACCGTCTGCACGGAAAACCGCTTGCCATACTGCCAGCGCAGGTCGTCGCAGGTGACGAAGCCGCCGAGCCCGGGATGGAACGGCGCGACGTGGTAGTCCTCGAGGTAGACCTCGATGAAGGTCTTCCAGTTGTACGCGCATTCGTGGATCTCGACGCGGTCGAACATGTAGCCGCTGAAATCGAGATCGTCGCGCACGCCGAGGCCGGCGAGGTCGGCGTCGATGTCGCGCGGGCCGGAGAACAGGAGCCCGTTCCACGCGCGCAGCGGCAGGCGGCGCAGGTCGGCGCGCGGCTTGTCGTCGAAGTGCGGCGCGCCCAGCAGCCGGCCCTCGAGGTCGTAGGTCCAGCGATGCAGCGGGCACACGATGTTGGCGCGATTGCCGCGGCCGCCGAGCATGATCGCCTGCCGGTGCCGGCAGACGTTCGACAGCAGGTTGACGCCGCTGCCGTTGCGCACCAGCGTGCGCGCATCGCCGGCCCAGGCGAGGGTGTGGTAGTCGCCGACCGCGGGGACCATGAGTTCATGGCCGACGTAGCCCGGCGCGTCGGCGAACAGCGTGCGCATCTCGAGGTCGAAGAGGCGCTGGTCATGATAGGCGTGCACCGGCAGCTGCGAGGCCGCCGGCACGAGGCGGGGAAGATTTCCGAAATCCGACATGGTGATGATCCTGAATGCGCTGCCGGCGGCTTCGACAGGGTCCGGCAGACCGGTCCTCGGCACGGCCCGGCGGCACGGAGGCCGCGGGCCACGAAGGCGGGTTCAGGCGTGCGACGGCCCGTCGCGGGCCAGCGGCGATACCAGGCGAATGCGCGCGATGCTCATGGCGGCAGAATCGGAATTCGTGGGCGAAAGGCGCGCGGGATCGTGGAGTCGGTTCGGCGGCTGCGGCCCGCGCCGTGCAGGTGCGGTTTTCGAGCCGGACCGGCATTGTACCCCGCCGCGAAGGCCAAAGACACCTTAAAATACGCTTTTGTTCCGAACGCCGCCGCCCCGTGCGGCCGCAGAGCCTGCCTTGGCGAAACCGCCTGCCCCCCCGCCTCCCGCCGAGAGCCTGAGTTTCGAGGCTGCGGTCAGGGAACTCGAAGCGCTGGTCCAGCGCATGGAATCCGACGAGCTCGCGCTCGAGGACTCGCTGGTCGCGTACAAGCGCGGCGCGGAGCTGGTGCGTGCCGCGCAGGCGCGCCTGGAGGCGGTCGAGGCGCAGGTGCGCGTTCTGGAGGACGGCATGCTCAAGCCGTTCCGGACCGACGCGGGCGAGACCGGATGACCCGGCCGCTTGCGTTCCAGCCGTGGATGACGGCGGTGCAGGCGCGCATGGAGGCGGCGCTCGCGCGCCATCTGCCGCCCGCCGACGCGCTGCCGGCGCGGCTGCACGACGCGATGCGCTATGCGACCCTGGGCGGCGGCAAGCGGGTGCGCCCGCTGCTGGTCTTCGCCGCGGGCGAGCTGGCCGGCGCTGCCGACGAGGCGCTCGAGGTGCCGGCAGCGGCAGTCGAGATGATCCATGCCTATTCGCTGATTCATGACGACCTGCCCTGCATGGACGATGACAGCCTGCGGCGCGGCAAGCCCACCGTGCATGTCGAATTCGACTACGCCACGGCGCTCCTGGCGGGCGACGCCCTGCAGGCGCAGGCATTCCTGGTGCTGGCGGGGACGCCGGCGGCGGCGGATGCCGCGAGCCAGCTGCGCATGGTCGAGCTGCTGGCGCAGGCCGCGGGGTCGCGCGGCATGTGCGGCGGGCAGCAGATCGATCTCGATGCCGTCGGCCGGCGGCTCGACGAGCCCGAACTCGAAATGATGCACATCCACAAGACCGGGGCGCTGATCCGGGCATCGGTCATGCTCGGCGCGCTGTGCGGCGCGCCGCTCGCTGCCGCCGAGGGGGCGCGGCTCGACCATTTCGCCAAGTGCGCCGGCCTGTTGTTCCAGGTGGTCGACGACATCCTCGATGCGACCGCGGACACCGCCACCCTCGGCAAGACCGCCGGCAAGGACCAGAAGGACGACAAGCCCACCTATGTGTCGATCCTCGGCCTGGGCCAGGCGCGGATCAAGGCGCGCGCGCTCGAGGAGGAGGCGCTGGCGGCGCTGGCGCCGTTCGGCGAGCGCGGCCAACGCCTTGCCGCGCTCGCCAGGTTCATCGCGGGCAGGAGCTTCTGATGCAACTTCACCGATCGCGGCCGGACGCGCCGCGGCGCGCCTAGCAACATGTACAAGCTGCTCGAGACGATCAACAGCCCGGCGGAGCTGCGCCGGCTGCCGCGCCGCGAACTGGGCGTGCTCGCCGACGAACTGCGCGCCTTCCTGCTCGACTCGGTGTCGCGCACCGGCGGGCACCTGTCGTCGAACCTGGGCACGGTCGAGCTGACCATCGCGCTGCACTACGTGTTCAACACGCCGCATGACCGGCTGATCTGGGATGTCGGCCACCAGACCTACGCGCACAAGATCCTCACCGGCCGGCGCGAGCGCATGCGCACCCTGCGCCAGCAGGGCGGCATCTCGGGATTCCCGCGCCGGATCGAGAGCGAATACGACACCTTCGGCACGGCCCATTCGTCGACCTCGATCTCGGCGGCGCTGGGCATGGCCCTGGCTGCGCGTCAGCGCGGCGACGATCGCCATGCGGTCGCGGTCATCGGCGACGGCGCGATGTCCGCGGGACAGGCGTTCGAGGCGCTCAACAATGCCGGCGTGTGCGCCGATGCGCGCCTGATCGTGGTGCTCAACGACAACGACATGTCGATCTCGCCGCCGGTGGGCGCGCTCAATCGCTATCTGGCGCGGCTGATGTCGGGACGCTTCTACGCCGCCGCGCGGCGCGCAGGCGAGCGCGTGCTGGGCGTGGCGCCGCCGCTGTGGGAGCTCGCCAAACGGCTCGAGGAACACGCCAAGGGCATGGTGGTTCCCGGGACCATGTTCGAGGAGTTCGGCTTCAACTACATCGGGCCGATCGACGGCCACGACCTGGACTCGCTGATCCCGACGCTGGCCAACCTCAAGGAGCTGCGCGGACCGCAGTTCCTGCACGTGGTGACCAAGAAGGGCCAGGGATACAAGCTGGCCGAAGCCGATCCGGTCCTGTACCACGGCCCGGGGAAGTTCGATCCGGCCGAGGGCATCGTCGCCAAGTCGGGCGGCAAGCCTTCCTATACGCAGGTGTTCGGCCAGTGGCTCTGCGACATGGCCGAGCGCGACCCGCGGCTGGTCGGGATCACGCCGGCGATGCGCGAGGGGTCGGGCATGGTCGAGTTCGCGCAGCGCTTCCCCGACCGCTACCATGACGTGGGCATCGCCGAGCAGCACGCACTGACCTTCGCGGCCGGCATGGCCTGCGAAGGGGTCAAGCCGGTCGTGGCGATCTATTCGACATTCCTGCAGCGCGCCTACGACCAGCTGATCCACGACGTCGCGCTGCAGAACCTGCCGGTGCTCCTTGCGATCGATCGCGCCGGCCTGGTCGGTGCCGACGGCGCCACCCATGCCGGCAGTTACGACCTGTCCTATCTGCGCTGCCTGCCCAACGTGGCCGTGCTGGCGCCCGCGGACGAGAACGAGTGCCGCCAGATGCTCTACACCGGGTTCCTGCGCGACCAGCCGGTCGCGGTTCGCTATCCGCGCGGCACCGGACCGGGCGTGGCAGTCGAGCCGGCGATGGCGGAGTTGCCCTGGGGGCGCGCCGACGTCCGGCGCCGCAGCACCCGCGCCGGCGGCGTCGCCATCCTCGCGTTCGGGTCGATGGTCGCGCCGGCGCTCGGCGCCGGGGCCGACCTCGATGCGACGGTGGTCAACATGCGTTTCGTCAAGCCGCTGGATGTCGACCTGCTTGGCGAACTGGCGCGCAGCCACGCGCTCCTGGTCACCGTCGAGGAGAACGTCGTCGCCGGCGGGGCCGGTGCAGGATGCGCGGAATGGCTCGCCGCCGCCGGCATCGACGTGCCCGTCATGCACCTGGGGCTGCCCGACCGCTTCATCGATCATGGCGATCCGGCGCGCCTGCTCGCCGAGGAAGGGCTCGACGCGGCCGGGATACGCGCCGCGGTCGTCAAGCGGCTGGCGGCGCTGTCGCCGCCGGCTCTGCGCAAGTCCGCCTGAGGAAGCCGAGTAGCCGGAAGCGGGATTTGCTGATTCAATCCGGAACGGGCGCAGGCCCCGACCTGGAACTGCACGGCCGCCTGGCCGAAGGGAACGACAATGAACACGCGCGACGCCGCCTTCACCGGATCCACCCCCCTGGTCGACGTCCAGGGCGCTGCGGACAATCGGCGCATTGCGATCGACAGGGTGGGGATCAAGGCGATCCGCCACCCGGTCAGGATCGCCGAGCGCCCGCAGGGCGGCAAGGCCGGCGGGGTGCAGCACACGGTCGCCACGTTCAACATGGCGGTCGGCCTGCCGCAGGAGTTCAAGGGCACGCACATGTCGCGGTTCGTGGCCATCCTCAACGCCCACGAGAAGGAGATCAGCGTCGACTCCTTCCGCCAGATGCTCGACGAGATGGTCGAACGGCTCGGCGCGCGCACCGGCCACATCGAGATGCGTTTCACCTATTTCATCAACAAGGCGGCGCCGGTCTCCGGCGTCACCAGCCTGATGGACTACGAGGTCGCGTTCATCGGCGAGATCCGCGACGGGCGGACCGCGTTTCGCATGCGGGTCCAGGTGCCGGTCACGAGCCTGTGTCCGTGCTCGAAGGAGATCTCGGCCTACGGCGCGCACAACCAGCGGTCGCACGTGACCGTGACCGCGGAGACGCCGGAGTTCGTCTGGATCGAGGAACTGGTCGAACTCGTCGAGCGCCAGGCCTCGTGCGAGCTCTACGGGCTGCTCAAGCGGCCGGACGAGAAGTACGTGACCGAGCGTGCCTACGACAATCCGAAGTTCGTCGAGGACCTGGTGCGCGACGTGGCCGCCGCCCTCAATGCCGAACCGCGCATCCGGGGCTATGTCGTGGAAGCCGAGAACTTCGAGTCGATCCACAATCACTCGGCATACGCGGTGATCGAGCGCGCCGCCGACCGGTCTTGAGGGGAAGCCGCCACAGGCGCTCAAGATCCGCGCGCCGCTTTCGTTAATCCAGGTGCGGCAGGGCGCGGGTGCCGCGCACCGCGCCGTCGGTCCGGAAATCTGATGCCATGTTCGAAATCGTCGGCGTGATCGCCGTTGTGCTGATCGTACTCGTGCTGGTCGTGCAGCAGCGCGGCACCGGTGCGCCCGCCGCCAATGGCGCGGCGGAGGAGCGCGCGGATGGCAGCCTGCCTGCGCCGGCGCAGGCGGTCGTGGTCGGCGCGCCTTCCTTCGCCGATGCGGTCGAACTGCCGCCGACGGCTATGGCGCGGACGGTCCCACCATCGTTCGCCGGCGCCGCTGCCGGCGGCGACGGCGCGGAACGGTCCCCGCCGCCGCGCGTGGTCATGGCCAGTCCGGGCGTACCGCTGGCGGAACCGCCGGCCGCGCCAGCGCGTCCGCCGGCCGGTCGCGGCGCGCGGGCGCCGTCCGGATTCGACTACGGCGGCGCGCTGGCCGAGGCGAACCCGCAGGTGGTCGGCATGGTGGCGCCGGCGGCGATTGCCCAGTATCCGACGGATCTTTCCGGGCTGCGCGAAGGTCTGGCGAGCGGCGATGCGGCACGCGTCGCCGCGCTGGCGCGCGCGCTCAATGGGACCCTGGGTCTGTTCAAGGCACGGCCGGCGCTGGCCGCGGTGCGCAGGATCGAACAGCTGGTTCGCGAGGGGCGGTGCGAGGAGGCGCTGGTCGAACTGGATCGGCTCGAACCGGAGATCGCGGCGCTGTCCGATGCGCTGGCCCGCGCTGGCGGGTAGACGCCCGCGAGATCGGGCGGCGTCCGCCCGCCCCGGCGCCAATATGTGAATTTCTGCAAGATCGACTCAAGCTGCGCGCATGCGATTCGATAAGCCGGGTACCGGGGCGCGATGCGGGCCCCTGCGGGCGCGGGCAGCGCCGGTCCCGCGCCCCCAGTGTTGTTGACGCCCAGATGACTTCCGACCGGGTTCAGACTCCAGCGAGTCGCCTCACCGTCCTGTTCGGGGCATGCGTCATCCTGATCGTCGGGCTGGCAGCGCTGGGATCGGCGGTCCTGCTGCGTGAGCAGTCTCTCGAGGAGGCCAGGCGGCAGCTCACCGGGTTGTCGCTCGTTCTCGCCGACCAGGCGAGCAAGGCCATGTTCTCGGCCGACGTCGTCCTCGAGATGATCGCCGAGGAGGTGCAGGCGGCCGGCGTGCGCGACGCCGACGGCTTCCGCGAGCGCATGGGCGCGTCCGACATCCATCGCATGCTTCGGGACCGCACCCGGGGCGTCGCGCACATCGACGTCGCCACGGTGGTGGCGGTGAACGGCGACGTGCTCAATTTCTCCCGCCAGCATCCGGCACCGCCGATCAACCTGCTGGATCGCGACTACGTGCAGGCGCACTTGCGCGACCCCCGGCTCACCAAGTTCGTCAGTGTGCCGGTTCGGAACCGCGGCAACGGCAACTGGGTGTTCTACCTGTCGCGCCGCATCGTCGGTGCCGACGGCCGCATGCTGGGACTGGTGCTGGTCGGCATTTCGGTCGAGGAGTTCTCGCGCTTCTACGAGCGTGTCGCGATCAATCTCGGCGAGGGTGCGGCCATCAGTCTCCTGCGTCGCGACTTCGTGCTCATGGCGCGGCATCCGATCGGCGCCGGCGCCATCGGCGCCGCGGTCCCGGACGGCGCCGTGCAGCAGATCGTCGGCGTCGAGAAGATGAGCAGCGGCACGTTGCGCTTCGTCTCCCGTGGCGCGCACGGGGACGCCGAACCGCGCATCGTCGCCGCGCGCCTGGTCGACAACTACCCGCTGATGGTCAGTGCCGAGGTTCCCGAATCGCGGATCCTGGAAGGCTGGCGCCAGTCGGCGGCGCTGATCGCGGGCTTCGCCATCACCAGTCTCCTGATGCTGGTGACGGGGCTGCTGGCACTGTGGCGCAGCCTGCATGGGCGCGAGAAGCAGCTTGTCGAGACGACGGAACTCAAGGATCGCGCCGAATGGCAGGCGGCCGAGCTTCAGGCGGCCAAGGAGGCGGCGGAGAACGCGAGCCGGTCGAAGAGCGAGTTTCTGGCGAACATGAGCCATGAGATCCGCACCCCGATGAACGGCATCATCGGCATGACCGATCTGGCGCTCGGCACCGAATTGCTGCCCGAACAGCGGGAGTACCTGCGCACCGTGCGCAGCTCGGCGACCGCCCTGCTGACGATCCTCAACGACATCCTCGATTTCTCGAAGGTCGAGGCCGGCATGCTGACCTTCGAGTCGATCCCCTTCGACCTGCCGCGGATGGTCACCGACGCACTGCGCACCTTCGCGCCGGCGGCCGCGCACAAGCGGATCGAGCTGATCTGCGACATCGATGCGAGTGTGCCGACGCGCCTGGTCGGCGACCCCGGGCGGATCCGGCAGGTGCTGACCAATCTGGTCGGGAATGCGCTCAAGTTCACCACGCAGGGGGAGATCGAGGTGCGGGTCAGGCGCACGGCAGGTGCGAATGTCGCCGGCACGGAGCGCGAGAGCGCCTGGATCCGGTTCGAGGTCCGCGACACGGGCATCGGCATTGCCGCCGGCAAGCTCGCCGCGATCTTCGACCCGTTCATGCAGGGCGACTCCTCGACCACGCGACGCTACGGCGGGACCGGCCTGGGCCTGGCCATCTGCAAGCGGCTGGTCGGCCTGATGCGCGGCACGCTCGAGGTCAGGAGCAAGTACAAGGAGGGAAGCACCTTCTCCTTCGCGGTCCCGCTGCGGCGCGATCTTGACGTCGGGGAGGCGCAGGTGCCGAACGCGATCCTGGCCGGACGTCGCGCCCTGATCGCGGATCCGCATCCGACCAATCGGCGGCTGTTCGCCGAGATGATGGCTCTGTGGGGCATGGAGACGTCGAGCGTGTCGAGCGGTGCCGAACTGCTGGCGGCCGTCGCCGACGGCGCGGGCGTCGACCTCGTCCTCGTCGATGCGCACCTCGGCGACATCGACGGTTTCGAAATCGCCGTGCGACTGCAGGAGTCCGGCGTCTCCGCCCGCGTGCCGGTCTTCATTCTCACCGCCGACGCCGTGCGCGGTGACGCGCAGCGATATCGCGATCTCGGCGTGGCCGGCTACTTCAGCAAGCCGATCGCGCGCGAGGAACTGTTCGCCGCGCTGCACCAGGCGTTCGGCGGCACCCGAGGCTTTGCCGATGCGCCGCATCTTCTGACGCGGCATGACCTGCGCGAGGCGGGGCCGCACTTGTCGATCCTCGTCGCCGAGGACCATCCGGTGAACCAGCGGCTGGCCCGTGAAGTGCTGGAACGGTGGGGGCACTCGG
Source organism: Burkholderiales bacterium (assembly GCA_016790695.1). Taxonomy (GTDB): domain Bacteria; phylum Pseudomonadota; class Gammaproteobacteria; order Burkholderiales; family JAEUOS01; genus JAEUOS01. The sequence continues at coordinate 11,775 of JAEUOS010000108.1, read as the reverse complement.
TGACCGTCGTCGCCGATGGCGCGGCGGCAGTCGCGACGGTCCGTGATCGCAGGTTCGACCTGCTCCTGATGGACGTTCAGATGCCGATCATGGGCGGCCTCGAGGCGACGCGAAGAATTCGCGAGGACGAGGCCGCCTCGGAACGGCGGCGCTTGCCGATCGTGGCGATGACCGCCAGCGCGATGCCGTCCGATCGCGAGGCCTGCCTGGCGGCAGGCATGGATGGCTATATCGCCAAGCCGTTCGAGATCGAGGAACTGCACAACGCGATACTCGCCCACACGGGCGGCGTCGCGCGCCCCGAGACCCGCGACGATCCGGCGGTAAAGACGGCGCGCCTGACGATACTCACGGCCGAGTTCGCGGCACCGGTCGCGACATCGGACGCGGGCATGGCGCAGCCGCCGCCGGACGGCGCGGGCGGAGGGGGCGAGGCCGAGGCACCGCTGCCCGGCGCTGCGCGCGCGGCAGCGGTGCCCGGGCCGGCCGGGCGTGGCGATGTGCCGGCTGCGGCCGGGTTCGACTACGATCAGGCGCTCGCCGCATCGAGTGCCGAGCTGATTTCGATGATCGCGCCGGCCGCGCTTGCGCAGTACCCCGCCGACCTGCGGGCGATCGAGCAGGCGCTGGCCGAGGGCACGGCCGAGTCGGTCGCGCGTGCCGCGCATTCGCTCAACGGCACCCTCGGGTTGTTTCGGGCGCGGCCTGCCGTCGCGTCGGCGCGCGTGCTCGAAATGCTCGCGCGCGACGGGCGGCTCGCGGAGGCCGGTGCGGAATTCCAGCGCTTGCGTGTCGAAGTCGAGGCCCTCGCCGCCGCCTTGCGACGGGCGCTCGGCTGAGCGCCCCGGGCCGGATGCGCGCGCGTGCGCCCGGCCGGGGCGGCGCCGGCCGGGGGCGCCGACGCCGCGGGGCGCGGCGCCGCGCGATCCCGCAACCGGTGGCGCTTCGGACAGCGGCACTGCGCGACATGGCGCTAAGATGGTGGCTTGTGCTGTCCGCGGCTGCGCACGCGGCGCAGGGTCGATCGCCGGCGCCAGCCTGCCGCGGCGCAAGGAGTGAGGGATGGTGATCTTTCGTCAGTTGTTCGATGCGACGTCGTCGACCTATACCTACCTGCTCGGCGATGCGACTACCGGGCAGGCGGTACTCATCGACCCGGTGCTGGAGCAGGTGCGGCGCGACCTTGCGCTCGCCGCCGACCTGAACCTGGCCGTGATCGCCACCCTGGACACGCACGTCCACGCGGATCATGTGACGGGCGCGGCGGCGATCCGCAAGCGGACGGGCGCAGCGGTGTGCATCTCGCGCGCCAGCGGGGCGACCGAGGCCGACCGCTGGCTCGATCACGGCGACCGGGTCGCGTTCGGCGGTCACCATCTGGAGGCGCGCGCGACACCCGGCCATACCGCGGGTTGCATGACGTTCGTGCTCGACGATGCCAGCATGGCGTTCACCGGCGACTGCCTGCTGATCCGCGGTTCGGGCCGGACCGATTTCCAGGGCGGCAGCGCGGCCGCCCTGTTCGCCTCGGTTCACGAGCAGATCTATTCGCTGCCGCCTGCCTGCCTGCTGTATCCGGGGCACGACTATCGGGGGATCACGGCCACCTCCGTGGACGAGGAACGGCGCTGCAACCCGCGCCTGGCCGACCGCGTGCTGCTGGCGGACTTCGAGGGGCACATGCGGCATCTGCGCCTGGCCCATCCGAAGCGGATCGACGAAGCGGTGCCGGCCAACCTGCGATGCGGCAGCTTCGCTGCGCTCGCCCTGCTGGACGACGACCCGGACTGGGCGCCGCTCGCCTATTCCTTCACCGGCATCTGGGAGATCGCACCGGACTGGGTCGAGGCGAATCCGGGCCAGGCGCAGATCATCGATGTCCGCGAGCCCGAGGAATACGCCGGACCGCTCGGGCACATTGCGGGGAGCCGGCTGATCCCGCTCCCGCAACTGGAGACGCGGTGTTCCGAGATCGATCCGGCACGGCCCGTGATCGTGGTCTGCCGCTCGGGAAGCCGCTCGGCGCAGGCCTGCGTGCTGCTCGCGAAGGCCGGCATGGCGCGCGTGGCAAATCTCGCCGGCGGCATGTTGCGTTGGCGCGCCGAAGGCTATGCGGTCAGTGGCGGCAGCCGATGAGCGCTGCGTGCCGGCGTGCATCGGCCTTGCACGGGCGCCATCGGGTCCGCCGTGTTGCGAGACCGGGACGAGCAGTCGACAATGCCGCGCCCGGCGTCTGGCCGCATGGGTCATGCGGTGGCCGCGGCAATCATCATGGTCTCGATTGACGGGAGGACACCGGTGACGCCACGCAGCCGCAAGATTGCCGCGTATCTGCATCAGTTGCGCCGCGACGGGGGATGCATCGAGGAACTGCCCGCGGACGTGCGGCCGACGGCCAGGCCGGATGCCTATGCGGCGCAGGCGTGCCTCGAAGCATTCAGCGCGCATCCACTGTTCGGGTGGAAGATCGCGGCCACCAGTCGCGCGGGCCAGGAGCACATCCGTGTCGGTGGCCCGCTCGCCGGACGCCTGTTCGCCGAGAACGCGTTTCCCTGCGGCACCGAGATCTCGCTCGCCGGCAACCGGATGCGGGTGGCCGAAGGTGAGTTCGCCTTCCGGATCGGACAGGATCTGGCGCCGCGTCCGCATGCCTATACCCGCGAGGAGGTCGCGGCCGCGGTGGCGGCACTGTACCCGGCGATCGAGGTGCCGAACTCCCGCTTCGCGCCGTTCGAGGCGGCCGGGGAGGCGCAATTGATCGCCGACAACGCCTGCGCCGAGTACTTCGTGCTCGGTGCGCGTGCCCCGGAGCACTGGCGTGACATCGACCTCGCAGGGCATGCGGTGAGCGCGATGGCCGGGGATGGAACATTGCATCGGGGCCTTGGCCGCAACGTGCTGGGGCATCCGCTGGATGCGCTGGCATGGATCGCCAACGAGTTGTCCTCCCTGGGGGTGACTCTGAAGGCGGGCCAGGTGGTCACCACGGGCACGTGCTTCACGCCCTTCGGCGTGCGGCCCGGCGATCGGATCAGCGTCGATTTCGGCGTGCTCGGGCGCGTCGAAGCGCGCTTCGCTGTGGACGGCGCGGCGCCGTGACCTCCCCCCCGACGGTCGAGCCGGTTCTGCATCGCGGCATCGCCTGCTTCAAGCTGCGTGCGGGCGGCGCCTCGGCGGTCGTGGCGCGCCTTGGCGCGCAGGTGCTTTCCTGGGTCCCTGCCGACGGCCGCGAGCGGCTGTTCGTATCCGAGCGTGCGCGTTTCGACGGCAGCGTCGCGATCCGCGGCGGGATCCCGGTCTGCTTCCCGCAGTTCTCCGGGCTCGGGGCACTGCCCAAGCACGGACTGGTGCGCACGCGGGTGTGGAACGTCCTGCCGCAGGAGCCGTCGGGTGCGACCGCGCGCGTCGGACTCGAGATTCGCGACGACGCCGACAGCCGCGGCCATTGGCCGCATTCCTTCGTCGCCCGCATCGACGTCGGCCTGCGCGAAGACGGTCTGGAGGTCGCGCTCACGGTGCGCAACACGGGCGCGGCGCCGTTCGCATTCACCGGCGCGCTGCATACCTACTTCGCGGTCGAGGACATCGCCGCGGCGAGCGTGCGCGGCCTCGCCGGCTGTGAATACCGGGACGCCGCGGGCGGCAACGCGATATGCACCGAAAGCGCGCCGGCAGTGCGTTTCGACGGCGAGGTCGATCGCGTGTACCACGACACACCGCGCCGGCTTGCGCTTCAGGACGGCCCGCATGCGTTGGAGATCGGCGCGCAGGGATTTCCGGATACGGTGGTCTGGAATCCGGGGGCGATCCTGTGCGCCGGGTTGCCGGACATGGAACCGCGCGGCTATCGCCGCTTGATTTGCGTCGAGGCCGCAGCGGCACGGCGGCAGATTGGGGTCGCAGCCGGCGAGTGCTGGCGCGGCAGCCAGAGTCTCGCGGTCGCCTAGGGGCGTCTGGACGCCAGCGGGCATCGGTGCCAGCCGACCGGGCTTGCCGCGCCAGGCGCGGCGGCGCGCGTCGACGGATGCGCCGGCGAGTGCGTCGGGACGTCGGCGAGTGTGTCGGGACGCCGGCGAATGTGTCGGAACGCCGGTGGAGACGTGATCCACGCGTTCGGGTTCGCGCCGCCTGCCGGCAATCCGCGGCCCGCGGCGCGGTCAGCGACCGGTGCGCGGGGGCACTTCTTGCGCGGCCACCGGCATCGCCTCGGCGCGGACGGCGCGCCGTTGGCGGCGGCGGTCGAGCCACCATGCGAGCAACGGCAACGCGAGGAAGGACCCGGGCAGCGCGACGAGCAACAGGTAGGGAAACAGCGACTGCAGCCGGCGCAGATGGGCGCGCAGTTCCGCCTTGTCCTCGCTCGTCCACGGGTTGCCATTGCGCTGCTTCATCAGCAGCGGCAGCAGCCCGCGCACCCGCGACATCTGGTCGACCAACGCGTCGCGCTCCACGGCGGCGAGGTCGCACAGGCGTCGCATGGCGGCGGCGCATCGGGCGCCGAAGGGGACAGGCAGATTGGTCGGCATCGTGAGGCGGCGGCCGGCGCGATGCGCGGCCTGGCGGGGCTTCGCTGACAGGTCGGTCGAATAGCCGGTGACCGGCACGCCGCGCGCAAACTTGAGCGCGGGCACGCGGGCGCGATCGTTACAATGACCGCATGGATCATGCGATCAACCTGCGGCCGGCGATGCGGATCGCGCTCGTGGGCGGCTGCGGCGGCATCGGCAGGGCGGTGGCGGCATCCTTGCGCCGGGCCGGCGCGCGCCTGGCGATCTTCGACCTGCCGCAGTCGCTGGCCGGGCATCCGCCGGACTGCGAGCTTGCGATCGCGCTCGACGCGACCAGCGAGGCGCAGGTGCGGGACGGATTCGCTGAACTGGCCGCGCGCTGGGGCGCCCTCGACGGCCTGGTGAATTTGGCCGGGTTCTCGAAGGGAGCGAATCCGGTCGCGGCCACCAGCCTGGAATCCTGGAACGAGGTGATGACGGGAAATCTGACGTCGGCGTATCTGTCCTGTCGGCATGGTCTGCCGCTGCTGCACGCGTCGGGCGACGCGGCGGTCGTCAATCTCGCCTCCGGGCTGGCACTCAAGCCCGCTCCCGGCCATGGGCCGTACTCGGTCGCCAAGGCGGGAATCATTCAGCTGACGCGTCTGCTGGCGCAGGAAAATGCGCCTCGGGTGCGGGTCAATGCCGTCGCGCCATCGGCGATCGACACCGCGTTCCTGCGTGGCGGCACGGGGCGCGGCGGTGACGATGCGCGTATCGAGCGACACGTGGACACCGGCGCGTACGTCAAGGGGATTCCGATGGCGCGCATCGGTGCTCCGGAGGACGTTGCCGGGCCCATCCTGTTCCTGCTTTCCGATGCGGCGCGCTACGTCACGGGGCAGACGCTGCACGTCAACGGCGGCGGCCTCATGCCCTAGGCCGGGGCGGCGCAATGCGCCGCCCGGTCGTGACCGGTGATGCCGGGCCAGCGCGCCCCGAGTCTCCGCTCGAAAGGCGCGGCGGGGCGTCACGCCGCCGGCGGCACGGCGCCCCGCCGGGTCAGTCGTGCAGCGCTGTCTTGCCCAGGACCGAGAGACGAAAGCGGTTCTTCAAGTAGGACGCCTCCCGTGGCGGCAGCACCAGCGGGAGTTTCTCCGGATCGACCTTGACCTGCGCGAATGCCGGGCCGCTGCCCTTGGCGGCGATCGCCTGAAAGTCTGCCAGCTCTCGCGGTTTGCGCACCAGGACGGCATGGGTGATGCCGGCGGCGCGCGCCATGCCCGAGAGGTCCGTCCCCAGGCCGGTGTGCGTCAGCTGCTGGCCGGTCTCGCCGTAACGCTCGTTGTCGAGCACCACGATGGCGAGATTGCGCGGGCGTTGCGCGGCGATCGTCGCGAGCGATCCGATGCCCATCAGCATCTCGCCATCGCCGGTGATGACCATAACCCGGCGATTCGGCTGCGCCAGCGCCAGGCCCAGGCCGATCATCGCGGCCCCACCCATCGCTCCCCACAGCGGGAAGTTGTTGTCGTGATCACCTGCGGCGGTGATGTCCCAGGCGGGCGCGCCGAGTCCGCCGACGACGAGCATCTCGCCGCGATCGCGCAGCAGCTGCCGGACAACGGCGCGACGTTTGAGAAGATTACTCATTATCATTCCCATTGGCGAGTTTGCGGAAGTCCTTTGCGCCCATCACGCGCTGGCCGATCAGCACTGCGGCGGGGCGGAACGTATTGAAGGTCAATCGCAGCGCACCATCGACCGTGTCCGCGACATCGTCGTCCCGGTCGGCACGCCGCACGATCACGTCCATTGCCTCCAGAACCTTCTGTGTATTGTTGCCCATCGGCACCTGCGCGGGATTGAACTCGCCGTGATCCCCGCGCATTGTCACCAGCATCAGGAGGGGGAAGTGGGCGGCCAGAGGCAGCGAAAGCATGTTGATGCAGTTGCCCACGCCCGAGGATTGCATCAGCAGGACGCCGCGCTCGCCCCCCAACCAGGCGCCGGCGAGCAGGGCGACGCCCTCTTCTTCGGTGGTCAGGCGGACCAGTCGCATCGACCTGTCGGCCTCCACCAGTCGGATCAATTGCGCGTGGCCGGCATCCGGCACGATGGCCACTTGGCGGATGGCGGCACGCCGGAACAGGGCGTGCACTTTGCCCGGCCATGCCATTCCGGCCACCTTCTTTGAATTCGCTGCCTTGCTCATCATGCTCCTTGATGGTCGTTCCCGGCACGAGCGCCGGACTGCTGCGGCCCTGATTCTATTGTTCATCCGCTGCCGAGGATAGCCTGCAAGGAATCCCGGATGCCATGCCGCGGATGGCCCTGGAGTTGTTCCGCCCGCGGTATTTCGCGGACCGTCCGCCGCACGGATCGCGGAGGTCGAAGCCCTGCGGAATGCGGAATCGCGCGGTGACGCGATGTGCCGAAGGGGAGAGCCGAGAGGAGATTTGTCTAGATCAAAACGAGGCAGGCCCACGACGAGAACCAGGGTGTGCAGCAGTTGGCGGCGGCCCGATCGACCCGAAACGTCCCCGAATCGTTCGGGCAAGGCGGGCGGTTCCGCTACCGTGGCCGAATCGCAGGTACTTTCTTTATTTTTGTTTCAGAAGTGCTCGCTAACATTTCATGGTATTAATCTTATTGGTTTATAATCAATTATTTATGAATTGTAATTAATGTTTATTATTATGTATTTCGGCGAATTGGATGGATTTTTGGACAGTTGCGTGCGGCTGGACGAGCGGGTATGTTAGCGACTGCTTTTTGTTTGTCTGTGCTTGCTTCGTCGTGTTTGGCTTCGGGATTCGCAGTGCCGGCGATACGATCGTATCGGCAGGATCGAGAGAAACCTGAGGTCGAAACTGGCATGACAAGGGCTCCCGGTTTGGTGCCGGACGCCAGGTGTCGCCAGACGGTCGGGCACAACTATTTCTGGATCGGCACCTCTTGTTCGGTTGGTTCAAGAACCGCTCGCGGCCGCAATCCCCTGAGCCTGGCTCAGGCAAGGCGGCGTCCGACGAGCCCGGCGGGCACGCTCACGGGAAGTTCCGTCTTGAGCCGCTGGAGCCGCGCGTCCTGCTTTCCGGCGATTCGATTGCCGGAATCGTGGCGACCAAGATCGTGCAGGAAGAGGCGAACAGCGGGCCCGATGGCGAGGCATCTGCGATCGTGGTACAGCTGGAAGCCGGTGAAATATCCGCATCTGACACATCGAATTGCGGCAATGCAGCAAACGGTGGCGGTGACGGAACGGCACATGTTGCCTGGCCGGAAAGCTGGGTAGCCAAGTCGTCATTGTCGCCTTCTGCGGACGATGCATCGACGGCCGAAATCGCGGACGACGGATTGGTTGCGGATGCGGCGGGCGGGGCGGCGATCGCTGTCGCCGACACGCTTGTCGTTCGCGCAAGCCTGATTGGTTCATCCCAAGATGCGGAGGCTTTCGACGATTCATCCTCGAACGCATTCGCACCTGGCGGCGCGGTCCTCGCGGGATCGTCCATGGTCACGCCACCGGCGACGGGGCCCCCCGTTGAGGTCGACGGGTCCGCCGCGCAATACGTGGCGGAGAGTAATGAAATCAATGAGTTGAATCCTTCCGTTGCAGCCGAAGTGGCCGCAGGGAAGGTTGTTTCGTTTGATCGGCTGGTCGTTGCCGAGCTCGCGCACGATGCGCTGGCACGCGCGCCGCCTGGCGAAGATGCCCTGTCCGAGGCCGATCTCGCTTCCCTGTGGCCCAGTGTCCTTCGGGCATGGACGGCGACGGGCCTGACCGCTGAACAGGCCTCCCGGCTGACCAGCGTCACGTTCCGCATTGGCGACTTGCCGGCGGGCGAACTGGGACGGGCCGAGCACCTGACGATCACGCTGGATCGGACGGCTGCGGGTCGTGGCTGGTTCGTCGACCGGACGCCGGACGACGACGCCGAGTTTGTTCCTGGCGACGAGTTTTTCCGCAGCGCAGCAAGCCCCTCCGGCCCGGCGTTTGGCCGCGTCGATCTGCTTACCGTACTGCTCCATGAGACCGGCCACGTGCTCGGTTTGGGGCATGACAGCGAGGTCGCTGTCATGGCGGAAACGCTTGCGGAAGGCGAGCGGTTGCATCTGGCTGGACATGACGCGAACGCGGGCACGGCCCCCGGCGCCGCCCCGGTCAATGATGCCGCAACCGCGCAACCGACCCTTGATCTTCTGGTACCCACGGTGGCCGGCGGCACGTTGAACAATGGCCGGACGATCGTCATCACCGTCGCCGACAATGGTGACCTGACCATCTCGGGGACCGGCGCGACGGCTGGCGCAGCATCCGGTCAGGGCTCCGGCGACGATGGGACTGGCGTCTCCGGCATCTTCAACATCATCGGTAGTGCCGCCGCCACGATCACGATCGTCGGGCCGGATGCCGGCGCGACCTGGACGCTGGACGACCAGGCCGGCGCCGCTTCGGGCAGTCTTGCGATCGCGGGCGGCCCGACTATCACGTTCAGAAATGTCCAGGACATCATCGGTGGGGCGGGCGCCGACAAGTTTGTCCTGAAGGGCAGCTACACGGGGTCGGCGGTCTTGAAGGGTGGGGCTGGTAATGACCAGTTGGTCATCAATTCCGGTGTTGCCGTAAACGTCAATTTCGATGGGCAGGCCGGATTCGACTCGGTCGTCAACCAGGGCGGGACCAGCGGCAGTCGGACGTTCGCCGGCCTCGAGAACTTCATTGATCGGCCGCTGCTCTTCATCCCGGGTTTTGGCGGTTCGTTCGTCGATACCGCGAAGGCGCCGATCGAAGACTGGTACATGACGCGCGGCTTCGATCCCACGAAGCTGACGCTCGAGCCATTGACCAACGGCTATTCCGATCTGGTCCAGACCCTGGTCAATGCAGGGTACGTGGACGGCACGAACAAGGCGGGCATCAACGGCACACTATATGTGTCGCTCTGGGACTGGCGCACGCCAGTGGCGGTGAGCGCGGATGGTGCCAGGGACGGCGTGCTGGCGGACGTGACCGCCGCGTCCATCCGGGACTGGGCGCCGGACAGCTACGACTCCGGGCTCGATTATTTCGCCTACTGGATGGACAAGGCGGCTTCTGCCTGGCAGACGCTCACCGGCGCGGCGGCGGCCGCGGTCGATGTCATCACCCACAGCACCGGTGGACTGATTTCCCGCAGCTACCTGCAGAGCGCCGCTTACAACCAGCCCGGATCGAACCTGCTGCCGGTGGCTACCCTGATCCAGACCGGGGTGCCGAACCAGGGTGTCGGATCGAATTTCGGGTTGCTCAACAACGATTTCGCGCTCAACGCCGCCACGCGCGGATTGGGAACGACTATCAATTCCACTTACAAGGCGATCAAGGCCGGTGGGACGTTGAGGAACCCGGATGGCACGACCATCACCAACGCAAACCTTCCGGGCGAGGCGGCGTTCGTCAGGCAGTATGTCGCGGCGTTCGGCGATCTGCTGGCGGTTTACCCGTTCCTTGACAACGTCGACGACGGCGTGCTGTCCTTGATTGCGCTCGACGCCGCCGCGGGCGGCAACACGCTGCTTCTGGACCTGAATGCCTCCGATCCGGCCAAGTTCGCCAAGGACCGCGCGCTCAACGCGGCCACCAGAACTTACGTGATGTACAGCGCAGGCGTGGATACCCCCGATCTTGCGATCCGGCAGACCGGATTCAAGCCGCTGCTCGGCAAGGAAAACGAGATCCTGTCGTTCACCAATGTGATCGGGAGGCTGCCGGCTGCGGGCGAGGCCTGGTACGAGATCAGGAACAATCCCGGGGGCGGAGACGGGACGGTGTCGGCGACCTCCGCCGCCGGCGGATTCGCCGGGGTGCTGAACCAGGACGGGTCCGCCGTGCTGGTGGAAATCGACGCCGCGTGGGCCATTGCGCACACCGTCATCCAGCACGACGTGCGCACCCAGCGGGCGATCCTGGATCTGTTGCCTGGCCTGGATGCCGGTTCGGCCGACCTGCAGATCTCGACCGCGCTGCTGCTGGATTCGAAGGCCATGGCGAAGAACCTGATCCAGCTCGGCGCGCTCGATCCCGTCGAGGCGGCGATTCAGGCGTTTGCCGATGCGAAGTCGTTCGTCGCCGACGTGCACGGACGCATCGCCGCGCTCTGGAATCAGGATCTGCCCGTCATCGGCCTGAGCGTCAGCGACCTGCTTTCCGACAGCACGCACGGGCTCGGCTATGACCCGTTCGCGAAATTCTCCAATGCCGCTGCGACTGCGCTGGCGCCGATCGTGGGGCCGTCGCTGAATGACAGACTGGCGCAACTCGAGGAGATCCTCGAGGACGAGATCGGTCTCGCCGACTCGGGCGGCGCAGGCTTCGACAACCCGGAACTCGAGCTCACGTTCAACAGTTCCACCGCCGTTCTGGTCATGGCGTTCGACTTCAATCTGTCGCACGCGTCGAGCTACAGCCTCGATCCTGCCGCGGCCGGCGGCCCGCTGAGCGGCGATCCGCTCGATCTGGATCTGGCTGTTGGTCTGAGTCTCGATTTCGCCGTGGAGCTCGACTTCGGGAAACTGGTTTCCTTCGCGGTCGGGGGCTCGGGTACGGACGGCCTGAAGCTGACCCTCAACGACTTCAATGCGACAGCCACGCTGTCCAAGCCCGCCGGCTTGCCCGCCACGCAGACCCTGCGGGTCGACGGCGTCGGCGCGTTGAGCGTCAGCCTGCAAACGGCGAACATCTCGGCGGGACTCGGTGTCGCTTTCACCCCGTCAAGCACCATCACTCTCGCGGACCTGCGCACCAGGAGCTTCGCCAGCCTGGTGACGTTCACGCCGAGCGGATCGCTCGACCTGGACCTCGATGTGACGGCCAGCATCAACAACCCGGGATTCATCCTCTCCGGATCCGGCACGCTGGGCATTCACACCGGCAATATCTTCGACGGGGTGGTGCCGCCGCCCGTCGTTCAGATCAACAGCGCGTCATTCGAGATCCCGGGTTACATCAAGGCCACCGGCAACGTCACGATCGAGTCCGGCGATGACGGCCGGATCAAGATCACCGGCTTCCTCACCGGCGCCGGTGTCGGCATGGTCGGCGGCGTGAGCCACAGCGACATTCTGATCAGCGCCGATCCGGTGTTCGTCACCGGCGCGGCCACCGTCAGTCTGATGCGGCAGACGCTGGACGTGGACACGGACGGGAACGGAGCGGCGGACCTGCTGGGAGCGACGGTGGACGCGCTGTCGCTGGTGGCGAGCAATCCGCAGGAGATCACGGTCAAGGTGAGCGGGGTGGCGACGG
>JAEUOS010000143.1 GCA_016790695.1 Burkholderiales bacterium | reverse complement strand
AACAACGCGAAGACGCCGTTCTACCTCGGCATCGACGGCGGCGGATTGTCGACCCCGACCAATACGAAGAACCTGCGCAACGACACGCTCGTGATCGGCGTGGCGAAGAGCTTCTGATCGACGGAAGGTCGCCCCCGGGCAGGAAGCCGCGCGCCAGCGCGGCTTTTTTTTCGCCCCGCACCATGCGCGTGCGGACGCTCCAAACCGGTGCGGCACCGCGATGCGCTCCGGGGCGTCGGTTGCCGCGAGACGGTTCGACGCGGCCGGAATCCGCAGGCCGGACCCGGGTGTGCGCCTGCATTCTCCGATTTGTCCCCGCGTATGCCGACGGATTGCGCCTGCAGCCGGCGCAGAAGCGTTGGCACAAAAGCTGCTGATACCGGGAAGCAGGCTTTCCGTCCGCCTATCAGCAAGGAGAGACACATGAAACTGGTAACAGCCATCATCAAGCCGTTCAAGCTTGACGAGGTGCGAGAGGCTCTGAGCGCGATCGGCGTGCAGGGCATCACCGTCACCGAGGTCAAGGGATTCGGGCGCCAGAAGGGACACACGGAGCTCTATCGGGGCGCCGAGTACGTCGTCGACTTCCTGCCCAAGGTGAAGATCGAGGCCGCGGTCAAGACCGAGCTCGTCGAGCAGGTCATCGAGGCCATCGAGAAGTCTGCCAATACCGGCAAGATCGGCGACGGCAAGATCTTCGTCTTCGATCTCGAGCAGGTCATTCGCATTCGCACCGGGGAAACCGGCGCCGAAGCGCTCTAACGCGAAGGGACACCGACAAAATGAAAAAGCTGCTTACTGTCCTGGGGCTGGCGGCGTCGCTGCTGCTTGTGACTGGGGTGACGGTTTCGGGCGTCGCGCATGCGCAGGCGGCGCCGGCTGCCGAGGCCAAGAAGGAAGAGGCCAAGGCGCCCGAGGCCGCGAAGGCCGACGACAAGAAGGATGCGCCGCCCGCGGCGCCCGCGGCGGATGCGAAGAAGGACGACAAGGCCGAAGCCAAGGGTGACGCCAAGGCGGAGGCCAAGCCGGCCGAGGCGGCGGCAGCGAAGCCGCCCGAGCCGAACAAGGGCGACTTCACGTTCATGTACATCGCCACCATCCTGGTCATCCTGATGACCATCCCGGGCCTGGCGCTGTTCTACGGCGGCCTGGTGCGCACCAAGAACATGCTGTCGGTGCTCATGCAGGTGTTCGTGACGTTCTGCCTGATCTCCGTGCTGTGGGTGGTCTACGGCTACAGCGTCGCCTTCACCGGTGGCGGCTCGTTCTTCGGCGGCTTCTCGAAGATGTTCCTCGCCGGGGTCGACCTGGCCGGCGCGGGCGCGACCTTCTCCAAGGGCGTCTACATCCCCGAGATGATGTTCGCCATGTTCCAGCTGACCTTCGCGGCGATCACGCCGGCGCTGATCATCGGCGCGTTCGCCGAGCGGATGAAGTTCTCGGCGGTGCTCTGGTTCCTGGTGCTGTGGTTCACCTTCGCCTACCTGCCGATGGCGCACATGGTCTGGTTCTGGGACGGTCCCGACGCGATCAAGGACGAGGCCACGCTCAAGGCGGTCACCGAGGCGGCCGGATGGCTCTGGGCCAAGGGCGCGCTCGACTTCGCCGGCGGCACCGTGGTGCACGTCAACGCCGGCATCGCCGGGCTGGTGGCGGCCTATGTGGTCGGCAAGCGCATCGGCTACGGCCGCGAGGCGATGACCCCGCACAGCCTGACGCTGACCATGGTCGGTGCCTGCATGCTGTGGATCGGCTGGTTCGGGTTCAATGTCGGCTCGAACCTCGAGGCGAACGGCACGGCCTCGCTGGCGTTCGTCAACACGCTGGTCGCCACCGCGACGGCGACCCTGTCCTGGCTGCTGTTCGAGAACTTCCTCAAGGGCAAGCCGTCGATGCTGGGCGCCGCCTCGGGTGCGGTGGCCGGCCTGGTGGCGATCACGCCGGCATGCGGCTTCGTCGGCGTCAAGGGGGCCATGGTGATCGGCGCGGTCGCCGGCGCACTCTGCCTGTGGGGTGTCTCGGGCCTGAAGCGCATGCTCGGCGCGGACGACGCGCTGGACGTGTTCGGCGTGCACGGCATCGGCGGCATCTGGGGGGCGATCGCCACCGGCATCTTCGCCGCACCGTCCCTGGGCGGCGCCGGGATCTGCAACTACGTGACCAACAAGTGCGGCGAGGCTGCCGACTTTCCGGGCATCCCCGCCCAGGTCTGGGTGCAGGTGCAGGCGGTGCTGACCGCCGTGGTGGTCTCCGCCGTGGTCGCCTTCGTCGCGCTCAAGATCATCGACATGGTGATCGGCCTGCGCGTGGCGGAGGATGCCGAGCGCGAGGGCCTGGACGTGACCTCGCACGGCGAGACCGCCTACCACATGTAGTCGTCCGGTACGGCGCGCCCCGGCCGTCACCGGGGCGCGGGACGATGCCCGCCGTCCGTCTGCGGGCCGTCGTCGAGCAAGCGCCCCCGCCGTGGGGCGCTTGCCCATTGTGCGCCGGGCCAGCGGACGGCGGACGGGCCGAATTCGCTACAATCGACCGCGACAGCCCGGCACTCGCCGGCGCGGAGAGCGTTTCATGCAAGTGCCGCATCTGAAGACGGCGTTGGTCGGGCCGATGGCCGAGGTCGAGCGCAGGATCCTCGACAATGCCACCCGCATCGAGCGATGGTTTCGGCTCGAATGGCAGGAGCACACGCCGCCGTTCTATTCGTCGGTCGACCTGCGCAATTCGGGATTCAAGATCGCGCCGGTCGACACCAACCTGTATCCCGGCGGCTTCAACAACCTCTCGCGCGAGATGCTGCCCCTGGCGGTACAGGCGGCGCAGGCGGCGATCGAAAAGTATTGCGCCGACGCGCGCAGCCTGCTGCTGATCCCGGAGAACCACACGCGCAACCTGTTCTATCTGCAGAACGTCGCGCGCCTGCAGGGCATCCTGCGGCAGACCGGACTCGAGGTCCGGCTGGGCTCGCTCAACCCGGAAATCACCGCGCCGACCGATTTCTCGCTGCCCGACGGCAGCGTGCTCACGGTCGAGCCGCTGGTCCGCAACGGCGACCGCCTCGGGCTGGCCGGCTTCGATCCCTGCGCGATCCTGCTCAACAACGACCTGTCGGCGGGCATCCCGGCGGTGCTGCGCGGCCTGGGTTCGCAGGTCCTGCTGCCGCCGCTGCATGCGGGCTGGGCGGTGCGCCGCAAGTCCAACCATTTCCGCGCCTACGACCAGGTGGTGGCGAAGTTCGCCGCCGAGATCGGCATCGATCCGTGGCTCATCAACCCCTATTTCGGGGTCTGCGGGTCGATCAATTTCCACGAGCGCACCGGCGAGGAATGCCTGAAGGGCAACGTCGAGTCGATCATCCCGCGCATCCGCGCCAAGTACGCCGAGTACGGGATCACCGAGGAACCGTTCGTCATCGTCAAGGCCGATGCCGGCACCTACGGCATGGGGATCATGAGCGTCACCTCGCCGGAGGAGGTCGTCGGCCTCAACCGCAAGCAGCGCAACAAGATGTCGGTGGTCAAGGAGGGCCTCGAAGTCTCCGAGGTGATCATCCAGGAGGGCGTGCACACCATCGAGAAGGTGGGCGGCGCCAGCGCCGAGCCGGTGGTCTACATGATCGACCGCTTCGTCGTCGGCAGCTTCTACCGCGTCAACACCCTGCGCAGCGCGACCGAGAACCTGAATGCCCCGGGCGCGCATTTCGAGCCGCTCGGCATCGACGCGGCGGGCGCCACGCCGGATCCCGAGGACGACCCGGCGACCGCGCACAACCGTTTCTACACCTACGGCGTGATTTCGCGGCTCGCCGCGCTCGCGGCTTCCTACGAGCTGGAGCAGACCGCGTCGGCGGCGGGTTAGCGCACGATGCGCATCCTCTTCATCGCCGACCCGCTCGACGGGTTCAAGATCAGCAAGGACTCGACCTACGCGATGATGGTCGAGGCAGCGGCGCGCGGCCACGCCATCTATGCGTGCCAGCAGGGCGACCTGCTGCTGCGCGACGAGAAGGTGCGTGCCGATGCGCGCCGCATCGTGCTCGCCGAGGCCGGCGCGGGGGACGCCTGGTACGCGACCGCGGAGGCGATGCATGCGCCGCTGGCCGACTGGGACGCGGTGGTCATGCGCAAGGACCCGCCGTTCGACATGGAGTACGTCTATTCGACGCACTTCCTCGAGCGGGCGGTGCGCCAGGGCGCGCGCGTGTTCAATGCGCCGTCGGCGATCCTGGCGCACAACGAGAAGTTCGCGATCAGCGAGTTCCCGCAGTTCACTGCGCCGACTCTGGTGAGCCGCCGCGAGGACGAGTTGCGCGCCTTCGTCGCCCAGCATCGCCAGACCGTGTTCAAGCCGCTCGACGGCATGGGCGGCATGAGCGTGTTCCGGGTCAACCAGGGCGAGCCGAACCTCGGCGTGATCATCGAGACGCTGACCGCCTACGGCACCCGAACGATCATGGCGCAGCGCTACATTCCGGAAATCCGCGACGGCGACAAGCGCGTGCTGCTGATCGGCGGCCGGCCGGTGCCGTTCTGCCTGGCGCGCATTCCCAAGGAAGGCGAGACGCGCGGCAATCTCGCCGCCGGCGGCACCGGGGTCGCGCGCGAGCTGTCGCCGGGGGACCGGCGCATCGCCGAGGCGCTCGGGCCGGAGCTGGCCGCGCGCGGCCTGCTGCTGGTCGGGCTCGACGTGATCGGCGACTACCTGACCGAGATCAACGTCACCAGCCCGACCTGTTTTCGCGAGATCACCGCGCAGACCGGCTTCAACGTCGCCGGCATGTTCATCGACGCGCTCGAGCGGGCTGCCGGAATGTCCTGAGCGCGTCCTGAGCGGTGCCGCGCAGCCTGCCGCACGCTTGCCGTATATTGGCGTTTTCGACCGGCGTTCGCGCACTCGGGGAACGGATTCGATGGTCGGCGTGCTGTTGATCACCCACGATGGCATCGGCGAGGCGCTCCTCGCCGGCGCGGCGCACGTGCTCGGCGGCGCGCCGGCCAATGCGCGTGCGATCGCGGTCGGCGCCGGCGACGACGTGGGCGTCGTCGAGGCGCGCGCGCGTGCGGCCCTGGCGGCAGTCGACGACGGCACCGGCGTGATGGTGCTGGCCGACGTCTACGGCGCGACCCCCTCGAACATCGGGGCGCGCCTGCTGTCTCCGGGGCGCGTCGCCGGGATCGCCGGCGTCAGCCTGCCGATGCTGGTGCGGGTGCTCGCCAGCCGCGCCCTGCCGCTCGATCAGGTGCTGACGCGGGCGCTCGATGCCGGGTCGCGCGGCCAGGTCAACATGGGGGAGGATGCCTGCCATGGCACAGCGGGAAGAGGTTGAGATCGTCAATCAGCTCGGGCTGCACGCGCGCGCCTCGGCCAAGCTCACCCAGCTGGCCGCGCAGTACCGCGCCGAGGTCTGGCTGTCCCGCAACGGCCGGCGCGTCAACGGCAAGAGCATCATGGGCGTGATGATGCTCGCTGCCGGGATGGGCGCCAGGATCGGCATCGAGACCGACGGCGAGGACGAGGCCGGCGCCATGGCCGCCCTGAAGCAGCTCATCGCCGACAAGTTCGGCGAGGGCAAGTAGCGGCGCGGCAGCGGCGCGCGGCATGACCTTCGCCCTGCACGGCATCGGCGTCTCCGGCGGCATCGCCATCGGGCGCGCCCACCTGGTCACGCCGGTCGCGCTCGACGTCTCGCACTACCTGGTCGAGCCGTCCCGCGTGGCCGCCGAGGTGGCGCGCTTCCAGGCGGCGCTCGACACGGTGCAGGCGGAACTCAAGAGCCTGCATGCGAGCCTGGCGCACACGTCGCCGGGCGAGCTGGGCGCGTTCCTCGACCTGCATTCGCTGATCCTGGCCGATCCGATGCTCACGCGCGAGCCGGTGCGCATCATCGAGGAGCGCCGCTGCAATGCCGAGTGGGCGCTGATCCAGCAGATGGACGCGCTGGTCGCCCAGTTCGACGAGATCGAGGACGAGTACCTGCGCGAGCGCAAGAACGACGTCGTGCAGGTGGTCGAGCGCGTGCTCAAGGTGCTGGTCGGCGCGGACTCCCTGGCGCGCACCAGCCTGTCGCGGACCCAGAAGCTCAAGGCCCTGCAATCGCTCGAAGGCGAGATGGTGGTGGTCGCCCACGACCTCTCGCCGGCCGACATGCTGGTGTTCAAGGAGCATCGCTTCGCGGGTTTCGTCACCGATGTCGGCGGTGCCACCTCGCACACCGCGATCATGGCGCGCAGCCTGTCGCTGCCGGCGGTGGTCGCCCTGCATCATGCGCGCGAGCTCATCGCCGAGGACGACTGGCTGATCCTCGACGGCACCGCCGGCGTGCTGATCGTCGCGCCGGACGCCGCCGTGCTGGAGGAGTACAAGCTCAAGCGCCGCACGCTGCAGCTCGAGCGCAAGAAGCTCATGCGCCTGGCGAGCGCGCCCGCGGCGACGCTCGACGGGGAGGCGGTCGACCTGCTGGCCAACATCGAGCTGCCCGACGACGTGAAGGCGGCCAACGAGGCGGGCGCCGCCGGCGTCGGCCTGTTCCGCACCGAGTTCCTGTTCATGAACCGCGCCGAGCTGCCCGGCGAGGACGAGCAGTTCGAGGCCTATCGCGAGGTGGTGCGGTCGATGGGCGGCCAGCCCGTGGTGATCCGCACCCTCGACATCGGCGCCGACAAGCAGCTCGATGCCGACGGCGTCGGCGACGGCGTCGCGCTCAATCCGGCCCTCGGCCTGCGCGCGATCCGCTACTGCCTGGCCGAGCCGCAGATGTTCCTCGCGCAGTTGCGCGCGATCCTGCGCGCCTCGCACTACGGCAGCGTGCGCATCCTGCTGCCGATGATCGCGCACCTGCACGAGGTCGAGCAGGCGCTGGCGATGATCGACCAGGCGCGCGCCCAGCTCGACGCGATCGGGATCCCCCACGACCGGTCCGTCAAGGTCGGCGGCATGATCGAGATTCCGGCCGCCGCGCTCACCGTGGGTCAGCTGGCGAAGAAGCTCGACTACCTGTCGATCGGCACCAATGACCTGATCCAGTACACGCTGGCCATCGATCGCGCCGACGACCAGGTGGCGAGCCTCTACGACCCGCTGCATCCGGCGGTGCTGCAGCTGGTCGCCGGCACGATCCGCGCCGCCGGTCGTGCCGGCGTGCCGGTCGCCGTCTGCGGCGAGATGGCCGGCGAGGTCGCGATGACCCGCCTCCTGCTCGGCATGGGGCTCCGGCAGTTCTCCATGCATCCGGCGCAGCTGCTCGAGGTCAAGCAGCGCATCCTCACATCGAGCCGCGCCGACTGCGAAGCCCAGGTCAAGCGCATCCTGCGCGCCGAGGAGCCCGACCGGTTGCGCGAACTGATCGCGGCGCTCAATGCTTAGGGAGATCACCAACGTCGTGCAGGCCGAGCCGGGCGTCACCAAGCGCTGGTTCGAGAGCGATTTCTTCGACCTCTACCTGTGGCAGCGCGGCACCGCGGTGTTCCACATGCAGCTCTGCTACAACCGCGACCGCCCCGGCGAGAGCGCGATCAGCTGGCGCGAGGGGGTCGGGCTGTTCCACGACGGCGTCGACGCCCTGCGGCGCACGGCCTCGCCGGTGCTCGAGTCCGGCGGCCGGTTCGACGCCGAGCGGGTCAACGCGCGCTTCCTGCGCGAGTCGGCCGGGCTGCCGATCGCGCTGCGCAAGTTCGTGCTCGCCAAGCTGCACGAATTCGCGCTTGTCGGCCCGACCCGGACGGACAAGCCGCCGCGCGCGACGTTCCGCCGCGAGGACTGGCAGCGGCATCGGGCGACAGGGTAGGCTACAATCGCTCCGACAGCGCCGATTTGTTCATCGGATTGCGGGCGCTCTAAAAATGCGGCTAAAGAGGTGCGAGGGCTCCGCGAAGACCGACCCCGACCCGATTGGCTGCTGCGCAATCGGGTTTTGCTTTTCTGGAGAGGCCTTGGAACCGCGGTCGGTCGGCATCGTTACTGCCCAGGTGGCGCGCTTCGAGGAACCGTTCGTGTTCCGCAGCGGCCGCTCGATCCCCTCGTTCGAGCTGGTCTACGAGACCTATGGCAGGCTGAACGCGCAGCGCTCGAACGCGGTGCTGGTGTGCCACGCGCTCAATGCCTCACACCATGTCGCCGGCGTCTACGCGGACGACACGGCGGCCCTCGGCTGGTGGGACAACATGGTCGGACCGGGCAAGCCGCTGGACACCGACCGCTTCTTCGTCATCGGCGTGAACAATCTCGGCGGATGCTTCGGATCGACCGGGCCGAAGCACCCGAACCCGGCGACCGGGCGTCCCTACGGCGCCGACTTCCCGGTGGTCACGGTCGAGGACTGGGTCAACGCGCAGGCGCGCCTGGCCGACCACCTCGGGATCGCGCGCTTCGCCGCGGTCATGGGCGGGTCGCTGGGGGCGATGCAGGCGATGCAGTGGGCGATCGCCTATCCGCAGCGGGTCGCCCATGCGCTGGTGATCGCGTCGACGCCGCGGCTGTCGGCGCAGAACATCGCCTTCAACGAGGTGGCGCGGCAGGCGATCATCACCGATCCCGATTTCCACGGCGGGCACTTCTACGCCCACGGCGTGGTGCCGGCGCGCGGCCTGAGGGTGGCGCGCATGATCGGCCACATCACCTACCTGTCGGACGACGTGATGGCGGAGAAGTTCGGGCGCGACCTGCGCGACGGCCTCAAGTACGGCTACGGCACCGAATTCCAGATCGAGTCCTATCTGCGCTACCAGGGCGAGAAGTTCTCCGAGTACTTCGACGCCAACACCTACCTCCTGATCACCAAGGCGCTCGACTACTTCGATCCGGCGGCCGCCTGCGGCGGCGACCTGGCCGCCGCGCTCCGGCCGGCGGCGCAGGTGAGGTTCCTGGTCGTGTCGTTCACCACGGACTGGCGCTTCTCGCCGGCGCGCTCGCGCGAGATCGTCGACGCGCTCACCGCCAATCGCGCCGAGGTCTCCTATGCCGAGATCGACGCGCCGCACGGCCACGACGAGTTCCTGCTCGAGGACCCGCGCTACCACGCGCTGGCGCGCGCCTACTACGACGCCATCGCCGAGACCTGCCGGCCATGACTGTGCGCGCGATGCGGTCTCCCCGCCCCGACTTCACCATCATCGCCGGCATGGTGCGCCCCGGCGCGCGCGTCCTCGACCTGGGCTGCGGCGACGGCGCCCTGATGCGCTTCCTCGCCGGCGCGCGCGGCGTCAAGGGCTACGGCATCGAGATCGACGACGCCAATGTTCTCGCGGCGCTCATCAACGGCGTCAACGTGCTGCAGGGCAATCTCGAGCGCGGCCTGGCGAGCTTTGCCGACGCCTCCTTCGACACGGTCCTCCTGTCGCAGACCCTGCAGGCGATGCGCAACATCGAGGCGCTGATGCGCGAGATGGTGCGCGTCGGCCGCGAGGCGGTGGTGTCGTTCCCCAATTTCCGCTACGAGCCGCACTTCCGCCAGCTCGAGGCGGGCCGCATGCCGGTGTCCCGGAGCCTGCCGTTCCAGTGGCACAACACGCCCAATGTCCATCTGTGCACGCTGATGGACTTCGAGGACCTGTGCGCGCAGCTGCGCATCGAGATCGTCGAGCGTGTCGCGCTCGCCGACGGCCGTCCCGTGGCCCTCGACCCGAACGTCAACAGCGAGCTGGCGATCTACCGGGTGCGGGCGGGCGGCTGAGCCTCGGGCGGGGGCGGTGCCGCGTCGCTCGCCGCGATCGCGTCGATGAGCGTCTTCTGCGCGCGCAGCAGCGCCAGTCCCGGCAGCGCGATGGCGACGGTGACGAGGAAGAAGGCGGCCCAGCCGAGCCCCTCGACCATCACGCCGGACAGCGGGCCGGCGAGATAGGTCCGTCCGACCGCCGCCAGGGCCGACAACAGCGCGAACTGGGTCGCCGAATAGCGCGCCCGGCACAGCGTCATGAGGAAGGCGACGAAGGCCGCGGTGCCCATGCCGCCGGCGAGGTTCTCCATGCCGACCACCAGCGCCATCGAGGCATAGGCCTTGGGCGTGACCGCGAGCACCCAGAAGCCGAGGTTGGTCAGTGCCTGCAGCGCGCCGAACAGCATCAGCGCGCCGTAGAGGGACAGGCGCGTCATCAGCGCGCCCCCGGCAAGGGCGCCGACGATGGTGGCGATGAGCCCCAGGATCTTGTTGATGGCGCCGACCTCGGTCGCCGTGAAGCCGACCCCGCGCAGCAGGAACGCGGTGGTCAGGCTGCCGGCGAAGGCGTCGCCGAGCTTGTAGAGCACGATCAGGGTGAGCGCAAGCACGGCGCCGTCGCGGGAGAAGAAGTCCTTGAGCGGCCCGGTGACGGCCTCGTCCAGGCTCCGCGGCGGCGGCGGCGCGTTCTCCGGTTCGGGGGCGGCGAACGTGGCGACGATGCCGATGCCCATCAGGAGCGCCATCAGCCAGTAGGTGGCGCGCCAGCCCAGCACCGAATCGGCCAGCACCAGCGCCAGGCCGCCGGAGACCAGCATGGCGATGCGGTAGCCGAGCACCGAGGTGGCGGCACCGGCGCCGCGCTCCCCCGGGCGGAGCAGGTCGGTGCGATAGGCGTCGAACGCGATGTCCTGCGAGGCCGAGCAGAACGCCACCACCACCGCCATCGCCGCCAGGGCGACGATGGCCTGCGACGGCGACACGCTGCCCATGGCGGCGATGCCGGCGACCAGGAGCAGCTGCGTGACCAGCATCCAGCCGCGCCGCCGGCCGAGCAGCGGCGGCACGAAGCGGTCCATCAGCGGCGCCCACAGGAACTTGAGCGTGTAGGCCGAACCGACCAGGGTGAGGAAACCGATGGTCTTGATGTCCAGGCCGTCGACCGTGGCCCAGGCCTGCAGCGTGCCGGTCGTGAGCGCCAGGGGCAGCCCCGAAGCGAACCCGAGGAAGAACAGCACGGCGACGCGCCGCTCGAGGAACACGGCGGCGCTGTCGCGTAGGCTCATGCGCGCAGTCTAGCAGGGGCCCCGCCGGGGCCGATCGCGTGGCGGCCGGTCGGTCCGCGGCGGCGCGCGCGGCTCAGCCGGACAGCCAGCGGGCGCCGGCCGCGAGCCGGGCGAGGGCGGCGATGCTGGCGACGCGCTGCGCGCGCGCGCGTGCCAGCGCCACCAGGGCGAGCTGCGCGGTGGCGAGCGCGTCGCCGAGCGCCGAATGGCGCACCGGCACCGGAATATCGAAGCGTTCGAGCCAGAAGTCGAGCGGCTGGCGCGGCGGCGCCTCGAACAGCGCCGGCAGGAGGACCGCGAGGTCCAGCCACGGCGCGCGCAGCGCGGCGCCGAGGTGCGTGGCCAGCGCGCGCCTGACGAAGGCTTCGTCGAACGGCGCGTGGTAGGCGACGAGCGGGGCGTGGCCGCAGAACTCGAGGAACCGCATCAGCGCGGCGGCGGGATCCTCGCCATCGCGCTGCGCCGCCTCGCCGATGCCGTGGATGACGATGTTGGCGCGCGTGCTCACCTGTGTCTGCCGCAGCACCGTCTCGAAGCCCGACGCGAGGTCGATGCGCAGCCCGTCGATGCACACCGCGCCGACCGAGAGCAGGCGATCGGCGCGCGCATCCAGGCCGCTGGTCTCGGTGTCGGCCACCACCACGCGCGTCTGCGCCAGCGGGGCGTCCGCCGGCGGCGCGGGGAGGGCGCGCCAGGCGGCGAGCCGCTCGCGCAGGGGCGCCGGCAGGTCCGGGCCGCGCCTGAGCCAGTGGGCGAGAAATCTCACAGCGCGTAGTCGAGCTTGAGCCGGCTCTGCAGCTTGCCTGCCTGGCGGAAGGTTTCCTTGAGGATGCGGCGGTCGAGGTCGTTGAGCGCGGCAACGTCGATCTCGTTGGGCGCGCCGCCGTCCTCGAGCGCCTGAAACTGCCGGTTCAGGCGCTGCGCCTGGATGAAGTGGAATGCCTCGACCATGGCCTCGGCCTCGCGCTCGGCGCCGTAGCGCGCGGCGGCCAGGCGCAGGCGCTGCGCGGTCTGGGTGGCGGGGATCGCGTGCGCGAGGGCGAGCACGCGCGCGGCGTCGATGAACAGGCGCGCGCCCTGGCCCTTCAGGTCGACCTTGCCGCCGCCGGCGATCTCGCCGAGGAAATTGAGCGGGGGCTGCGTCGACAGCGCGTTCGCGGCGAGGGTGCGCAGGAAGGCCGGGCGCGCACGCGCCTCGCCGTCGAGCCAGGTGCGCAGGCCGGCCGCGAGCGCGGCGTTTCCCCACAGGCCGCGGAAATCGAAGAAGATGGCCGCGTTGAGCAGCGCATCCGGGGTCGGGTTGCGCAGCCAGTCGCCGAAGCAGGCCTTCCACTCGTCGACCGAGAGGCACCACTTCGGGTTTCCTGCCATGATGCCGCCCTTGCACAGCGGGAAGCCGAGCGGCGCGAGCGCCTGGTTGACCCGGTCGGCGAACGGCAGGAGCCGCGCGCGCAGCGCCGCGGCGTCGCCGCCGGGCGGCAGCGCGAAGACGAGCCCGTTGTCCTGGTCGGTGCTCACCGTCTGCTCCTGGCGGCCTTCGCTGCCGAGCGCGATCCAGCACAGGTCGACGTCCTCGATGCCGGCGTCGCGCGCGGCCATCTCGATGGTGCGCTCGACCAGGCGGTCGTTCATCGCCACGATCAGCTGCGTCAACTGTTCCACCGCCATGCCCTGCGACATCATGTTGCGGGCCAGCAGGCGCACATCGGTCGCCGCGGCCGCCAGCGCGGCGGCGTCAGCAGCCTGGTCGATGCCGCGGCTCACCTCGCGCATGCCGACCCGTTGCAGCGAGAACAGGTCGCGCTCCGAGACCACGCCGACGAGCCGTCCGGCGCGCGTGACCGGCAGGTGGCGGATGGCGCGGCGCGCCATCGCCAGCGCGGCGTCGAATGCGGTGGCGGTCTCGTCGAGGGCGAGCGGGTCGGGCGTCATCACCCGCGTCAGCGGCGCGTCGAGCGGCACGGCGGCCAGCACCACGCGGTCGATGACATCGCGCTCGGTGAAGATGCCGACCGGCCGTCCGTCGGCGTCGACGGCGACGATCGAGCCGATGCGCGCGTCGCGCATCGTCGTCAGCGCCTCGCGCAGCGGCGTGTCGGCGTGCGCGGTCACCGGCGCCTTGCGCACCAGGCTCGACAGGAGGCTCGTCATGTCCTGGCGCGCCGACGCGTCCTCGGCCGCGCGCGAGAGCGCCATCCGGCGCGACTCCTGCAGCAGGTGGGCGATGCGACGCGTGCAGAAGGCGGCGAACGGCGCGCTCTCGGCGAGCAGGCGGTCGAACACGGCGCGCTCGAACTCGTAGCAGAAGGTGTCGCCGCGCGCGACATAGTCGTTGACGACGGGGCGCCCTTCGACCAGCGCGCCGAGGGGAAACGAATCCCCGGCGATCATCGCGATCGCGGCCGCGGTGTCGCCGGCGCCCGGCGGCGTGCTCGCCACCTCGCCTTTCTGGACCACGTAGTAGTGCGACGGCACGCCGTCGGCGGCGCCGAACAGCCGGGTGCCGGCGGCGAAGTAATTGAGTCGGGCGCTGCGCGCCAGCAGCGCGACATGCTCGTCCGCCATCTGCGCGAACGGCGCGTGGCGGCGCAGGAAGTCCTCGGTGGCGGCGAGCAGCAGGCGCGGAACGGCAGGCGGGGCGGAGGAGGCCATCGGGCGATCCTAGATTCGCAGGCGCGCCGCGCCTTGATCGCGATCAAGCATCGGTGATCGCGCCCGGCGCCGCGCTCCCGCCGCGGCGCGCCGCCCCGGCCGCGCTGCCGCCTACTTCGTGTGCTTCTGGATCAGGGCCTTCGCCGAATCGAGCAGCATCTTGCCGTTGAAGCCCTTGCCGCTGATTTCCTTCACCCATTCATCGTCGACCAGGTCGGCGGCCTTGCGGAACGCCTCGGTGTCCTGGGCGGTGAAGGTGTGGATCGCGTTCTTGCGATCGACCGCCAGCTTGCGCGCCGGCACGTCGTTGGCCTGCTGGGTGCGTCCGAGCCAGCCGGAGGTCTCCAGGCCCGAGTTGGCGTCGATCACCTTCTTGAGGTCGGCCGGCAGGGAATCGTACTTGGCCTTGTTCATCGCCATCACGAAGGTGGTCGTGTACAGCGACACGCCGGGCGGAAACTCCGAATGCGACTTCGCGAGTTCCTCGAGCTTGACCGCCGGCACCACTTCCCACGGCACGACGGCGGCATCGATCACGCCCTTGGAGATCGCATCCGAGATCTGCGGCAGCGGCATGCCCACCGGCGTGGCGCCGAGGGCGCCGAGCATCTTGGTGATCTGGCGCGTCGGCCCGCGCACCTTCATGCCCTTCAGGTCGGCCACGGAGCGGATGGTCTTGTCGCGCGAGTGGAAGAAGCCGGGGCCGTGCACGTTGACCGCGATCAGGTGCACGTCCTTGAACTCGTCCTTCGCCACCGTGTTCACGTACTCCCAGTAGGCCTTCGAGGCGGCCTCGGCGTTGGTCATCATGAACGGCAGTTCGAACACCTCGACGCGCGGGAAGCGGCCGGGCGTGTTGCCCGGCAGGGTCCAGACCACGTCGACGACGCCGTCCTTGGCCTGGTCGTAGAGGTTGGCGGGCGTGCCGCCGAGCTGCATCGCGGGGTAGCGCTCGAACTTGATGCGGCCGCCGGCGTCCTTCTCCACCTTGTCCATCCACGCGGTGTGCATGGTGCGCCAGACGGCGGACGGCGGAGTCATGAAGGTGTGGAACTTGAGCGTGACGGTCTGCTGGGCGTTCGCCGCCGTCGGCATGGCGCCGAGTGCGGTGAGCGCGGCAAGCGCGAGCATGAGTCTGCGTTGCATGAGGCCTCCTTGGCGTGCGCAGTGGGGGGTTGTCGGATTCCGGGCGGCGCTGCACGGCGGCTGCGCCGGGGCATCCCGCGGCCGGCCGATCGCACGGCATTCTAGCTGGGGCCGCGCAGGCATTGTCGGTCAAATGCGCCATCCCCGCCGCCTGCGGCTTCTAGGGATAACCCGCGTCGGGCGCCGGGCGCCGGACCGGCGCGACTACAATCGATCGATGCATCCGGCGCCGGCGCCAGCACGCGGCGGCGCGGCGGTGTCGGCAGCGCCCCGGACAGGCGCGAATCCACGAAAGGAGCGGCGATGGCGGACGGCAGGCGGGGCGGTGCGATCCCGCGCGGGGCGGTGCGCCCGTGAGCCTGGTGCGTCGCCACGGCCTGTGGAGCGCGGCCCAGCACGAAGCGGCGCGCGAGATGGCCGCGCGCATCCGCGCCGACGGCCTGGCGGCGGTGCGCTTTGTGTTCGCCGACCAGCACGGCGTCACCCGCGGCAAGACGCTGGTGGCCGACGCGGCCCTGGCGGCGCTCGAGGACGGGGTCGCCCTCACCTCGACGCTCCTGTTCAAGGACACCGCGCACCGCACCGCGTACCCGGTATTCGCGCCGGGCAGCGGTCATGGGATCGCCGAGTGGCAGGGTGCCGGCGACATGCTGATCGTCCCGGATCCGGCCACCTTTCGCGTGCTGCCGTGGGCGGCCTCGTGCGGCTGGGTGCTGTGCGACCCCTATCTGCGCGACGGCAGTCCCGCGCCGTTCGGCACGCGCCACCTGCTTGCGCGCTCGCTCGCGGCGCTGGCGCAGCGCGGCTTCGCTTTCCGCGCGGGGCTGGAAGTCGAATTCCACGTGTTTCGCGCCACCGCGCCACGGATGGCGCCCGCGGACGCCGGTCAGCCGGGGCATCCGCCCGAGGTCGAACTGCTGTCGCACGGCTACCAGTACCTCACGGAGCTGCGTTACGACCTCGTCGAACCGGTGGCCGACCTCCTGCGCCGCAACGTCCAGGCGCTCGGCCTGCCGCTGCGCTCGATGGAGGTGGAGTATGGCCCGAGCCAGTTCGAATTCACCTTCGACCCGCAGGACGGACTGGCGAACGCCGATGCGATGCTGCTGTTCCGCTCGGCGGTCAAGCAGGTGTGCCGGCGTCACGGCTACCACGCCACCTTCATGTGCCGGCCGCGCCTGCCCAACGTGTTCTCCAGCGGCTGGCATCTGCACCAGTCCCTGGTCGCGACCGGCAGCGGCGCGCCGGCGTTCGCGGCCGACGCGGCCGGCGCGGCCGCCGCGCCGCTCTCCGCGGCGGGCATGGCCTGGCTCGGCGGCCTCCTCGCCCACGCGCGCGGCGCCACCGCGCTCGCGGCGCCGACGATCAACGGCTACCGGCGCTTTCGCCCGAATTCGCTCGCGCCCGACCGCGTGACCTGGGGGCGCGACAACCGCGCCGCGATGCTGCGGGTGATCGCGGGCGCGGCCGGCGCGGCGCGGATCGAGAACCGGATCGGCGAGCCCGCCGCCAATCCCTACCTGTACTTCGCCGCGCAGGTCATCGCCGGCATGGACGGTCTGGCGCGGAACCTGGATCCCGGCCCCGGCGCCGATGCGCCCTACCAGACCGAGGCGCCGGCGCTGCCGCGCTCGCTCGCCGAAGCGCTGGCGGCGTTGCGCGACGATGCCTGCCTGGTCGCAGGCCTCGGCGCCGACTTCGTCGACTACTTCTGCCGCATCAAGGAGAGCGAGATCGCACGCTTCGAGGCCGATGTCACCGAGTGGGAACAGCGCGAATACTTCGAGATGTTCTGACGGGCTGGCCACGCCTTGAATCGGGCCCGCCGCGCCCGCATCTTGTCGCTATACTCTCCGGCCCCGTCGGGCCCGTGAGCCAACCACCATGCCGCTGCCGATCCCGCTGCCGATCCGTGTCACCAGGCGCCTCGCGATGCTCCTCCTGGCCGTCGCGGCGGCTGCGCCCGCCCACGCGCGCGAGGAGCCCGCCAAGGAAGGGGTCAGCGTCGGCAAGACCTCCGCGTTCACCAAGCTCGTGCCCGCCGAGCAGGTCGAGAAGGGCGCGGCCCAGCAGTACCGGCAGATGATGCAGCAGGCGGCGCAGCAGAACGCGCTGGCCGGGCCCGACCATCCGCAGGTGCAGCGCCTGCGCGCGATCGCCAAGAAGATCCTGCCGTTCGCCGCCCAGTGGAACCCGCGTGCAGCGCAGTGGCAATGGGAGGTGAACCTGATCGGCAGCAAGCAGATCAACGCCTTTTGCATGCCCGGCGGCAAGATCGCGTTCTACTCCGGCATCCTCGACGGCCTGAAGCTCACCGACGACGAGGTGGCGATGGTGATGGGGCACGAGATCGCCCACGCGCTGCGTGAGCATGCGCGCGAGCGCATGGGCAAGTCGGCGGCGACCAACATCGGCGCGAACGTGATCTCCAGCGTGCTGGGCCTCGGCAACACCGGCAACGCGGTGCTGGGCGCGTCGGCCAACCTGCTCACCCTGAAGTTCTCGCGCGACGACGAGACCGAGGCGGATTCCGTCGGCCTCGAGCTGGCGGCGCGCGCCGGCTACGACCCGCGGGCCGGCATCACGCTGTGGCGCAAGATGCAGCAGGCCAGCAAGGGCGCGCCGCCGCAGTGGTTCTCGACCCACCCGGCGTCCGACACCCGGGTCAAGGACATCGAGCGCCAGCTGCCCCAGGTGCTGCCGCTGTATCAGCGCGCGAGCGGCAAGTCGTCCTGATCCGGCGCCCGCGCGCTGCCGCGGGCGGGCCGAACCAGGGGCCAATGGGGGCGAACAAGGGGGAGAACCGGCGGTTCTTCGGCCCTTTGCCGCGGTCGCGCGCGGCTACCCTCGTGCCATCGGCATACTGGCGAAGGACATTCCATGTCCAGGCAGGGAAACGCAGCGCAGGAGCCCGGCCGCACCGCGCCGGCCGCGGCGCCCGACGCGCGGGCGCACGCGAGGCAGGGGGCGGCGCACGAGAAGAACAATGAATTCGTCGAGGCCATCGCCTGCTACGGCAGCGCGATCGCCGCCAACCAGCACGACCTGAATTCCTGGGCGCGGGTCGGCTACTGCATGATGCGCCTGTTCAAGCTCAAGGAGGCGCTCGACACCTTCGACTTCGTGCTGGCGATCGATCCGCGTCACGTGGACGCGATGTACGGTCGCGCGGCCTGCCTGGAATCGCTCGGCGATCACGTCGCCGCGCTGGCTGCCGCCGACGCCGTGGTGGCGGCCGCGCCGGACAACCCGACGGTCTATCCGTTCCGCGCCTACCTGCGCGCCACGCACGGCCGGGACCCGGCGCAGACCCTCGCCGGCTTCCGCGACTGGGGCCGGCGCTTCGCCGATCCCCTGACGCGCGCCGCGCCGCCGCCGGGCAACGATCCCGCACCCGGCCGCCGCCTGCGCATCGGCTACGTGTCGGCCGACCTGCGCGACCATGCGGTCGCCTATTTCGTGCTGCCGGTGTTCGCGCGCCACGACCGCCGCCGCTTCGAGGTCTCGGTGTTCTCCGCCGGCCCGGCCGATCGCGTCACCGCACGCCTGCGCGCCGGCGTCGACCACTGGCACGAGGTTGGCGCGATGAACGACGCCCAGCTCGCCGGCCTCATCCGCCGCCGCGGGATCGATGTCCTGATCGACCTCTCCGGCCACTCGATGGGCAACCGCCTGCTCGCGTTCGCGCGGCGCCCGGCGCCGGTGCAGGCCACCTGGCTGGGGTTCCTGTACACCACCGGCATGGAGGCGATGGACTACCGGATCACCGACTTCGATGTCGATCCGCCCGGACGCAACGAGGCGGCGCACAGCGAGACCCTGTTCCGCATGCGCAGCATGGCCTGCTACAGCCCGCCGCCGGACGCGCCGCTGGCGCTGCGGCCGCCGATGGAAGCCGGCGGCCGGGTGACCTTCGCCTCGCTCAACAATCTCAAGAAGGTCACCGACGAGGTGCTGCGCCTGTGGAAGCGCGTGCTCGATGCCGTTCCCGGCTCGATCCTGATCCTGATCGGTTACGAGCGCACGCAGGAAGAGGCGATCGCCCAGCAGCGGCCGCGGCTCGAGGCCGCCGGCCTGCCGCTGGATCGCCTGTGCATCCTGCCGCGCCTGCCGCTCGACGGCTTCATGCAGCTGGGCATGAAGGCCGACATCGCGCTGGACACCTTCCCGATCTCCGGCGGCACCACGACGCTGCACTCGCTGTGGATGGGCCTGCCGGTCGTCGCGCTTGGCGGCGGCCAGGCATTCACCTCGTCGTCGGCGGCGACCCTGCACGGGGTCGGCTGCGCGGACCTGATCGCGGCCGACCCGGACGACTATGTCGCCCGCGCCGCGGCCCTGGCCCGGGATCCGGAACGGCTGGCCGCCTTCCGCGCGTCGATCCGCCCGCGCATGCAGAAGAGCATCGTGATGGACTACGACGGTTTCGTGCGCGATCTCGAGGACGCGTATCGGCTGATGTGGCTCAACTACGTGCTCGGCGAGAAGCGTTACCTGCAGACCGGCTACGACGTCGCGGCCGCGATCGCCGAATGCGCGGCGCCGGCCGAGGCGGCGACCGCGTAGTCGGCCGGGGCCGTCCGGCGCGGCGGCCTGTGGTAGAACCGCCCTCGTCCGGCGCCGGTCGCCCGGTTTCGAAGGAGGGGGCATGAACGTTTCCACGCTGGTCACGCGCGGCATGGCGCTGGCGTTGTGGCTGGGCTGCGCGCACGCGCAGGCGCAGGCGGGGTTCCCGGCCAGGCCGATCACCCTCTCGGTCGGGTTCGCGCCCGGCGGCGGCACCGACATCACCGCGCGGCTGCTGGCGAAGAAGCTCTCCGAACAGCTCGGGCAGCCGGTCAACGTCGAGAACAAGCCCGGCGCCGGCGGCAACCTCGCCGCCGAACTCGCGACGCGCGCGGCGGCCGACGGCCACTTCATCCACCTGTCGGCGATCGGCCCGCTCACCGTCGCGCCCCACATCACCAGGAAACTCGGCTACGATCCGCGACGCGACTTCGTGCCGCTGTCGATGGCGGTGGCGTTTCCGAACGTGCTGGTGGTCGGTGCCGCGCAGCCCTACCGCAGCCTCGACGACTACGTGAGGGCGGCGCGCTCCCGTCCCGGCGCGATCGCCTACGGATCCTCGGGCATCGGCGGCACCGGCCACCTGAGCGGCGCCCTGCTCGAGTCCTTCGCGCGCGCCGACCTCACGCACGTGCCCTACAAGGGCGGCGGCCCGGCGATGACCGACCTGCTCGGCGGCCAGGTGCCATCGGTATTCGCCTCGGCCGCCTCGGCGCTGCCGCAGATCAAGGCGGGCAAGATCCGCGCGCTCGCGGTCACCGGCGCGAAGCGCAGCGACGCCCTGCCCGAGGTACCGAGCATCGCCGAGACCTACCCGGGCTACGACGTCTCCAACTGGTACGCCTTCGTCGCGCCGCCCAGGCTGCCGCGCGACCTCGCCGAGCGCTGGAACCGCGAGATCGTGCGCGCGCTGTCCGATCCGCAGGTGCGCGAGCAGATCCGCGACCACGGCATGGACGCGGTGCCCTCGCCGGCCCGCGAGCTGGCCGAGCGCATCGAGCGCGAGCTCGTGCTGTGGGAGAAGATCGTCAAGCAGGCCGGCATCACCGCCGACTGAGCCGGCGGGGCGGCGGAGCCCGCCTAGGCCGCGACGCGCAGGATGATCTTGCCGATCTGGGTGTTCGACTCCATCGCCTCGCGCGCCTCCGGCAGGCGCTCGAAGTCGAACACGCGGTCGATCACCGGCTTCATCGCGCCCCGGGCGTAGAGCGGCCAGACGTCGCGCGCGAAGCCGGCCACGGTCTCGGCGCGCTCGGCCAGCGGCCGCAGCTTGTTGGACACGCCGAACACGCGCAGGCGCCTGGCGTGCACCGCCTCGAGGTCGATCTTCGCCGACAGGGTGTTGTCGACGTAGCCGACGATCCCGAGGCGGCCGCGATAGGCGAGGGCGGCGAGCGCGTCCGGGAACGCGGTGCCGCCCACGTTGTTGATGGCGAGCTTCACCCCCTTGCCGTCGGTGATGCGCAGCGCCTCCTCGGCGAAGCCCGCGCCGCGCGCCGGAATGCCGTGCGTGAGCCCCATCGCCTTGAGGCGCTCGAGCTTCGGCGCGGAACCCGAGGTGCCGATCACCCGGGCGCCGCGCGCGAGCGCGATCTGCATCGCCGCCACGCCCACGCCGGAGGAGATGCCGGTGACGAGCACCCAGTCGCCGGCGCCGACCTCGCCCTCGGGCACCAGCATGTCGTAGGCGACCCACTGCGCGAGGCAGGCGCCGGCCGCCTCCTCCCACGACAGGGTGTCGGGCATGGCCATGGTCTCGCCCTCGGCGATCAGCGAGTATTCGGCGAATCCGGCGGCGGTGCGCCCCATCACCCTGTCGCCGACGGCGAAGCGGGTCACGCCGGGGCCGACGGCGACGACCTCGCCGGCGCCTTCGAGGCCGGCCGGCTTCGCCTTGCCCGGCGCGATCAGCCCGTGGCCGCGGATGAACTCGCCGCGATTGAGCCCTGCCGCCCGGACGCGCACCAGCACCTCGCCGGCGGCAGGCGCGGGCACCTCCACCTCGCGCAGGGACAGTCCGCCGCCGCCGCCGTCGATCCACCAGGATTTCATATCGTTCTCTCTTGCCAGGACAAGTGTTCGAGGGCGTACATGATCGCTCAAATTCCGGCGTCGTGCGCGCCGCACGCCGCCGATCCGGCCGCGGCGGCATACAATCACGCGCTTGCGGGAGGGGGTGCCGGTGGGCGGCACGCGTCCCTGGTCCCGCGCGAGCACAACGAGGAAGCCATGAGCGCAGAAGCCACCGCGGAACGTCCCGGCCAGTTGACCCATTTCAAGGACGGCCACGTCGGCTATGTCGTCTTCGACAACCAGCGCAAGTTCAACGCCGTCAGCTACGAGATGTGGAGCGCGGTGCCGGTGGTCATGGCGCAGTTCGTCGCCGACCCCGAGGTGCGGGTGATCGTCATCACCGGCGCCGGCGAGAAGGCCTTCATTTCGGGCGCCGACATTTCCCAGTTCGACAAGCGCCGCACCGGCAACGCGAACGAGGACTACAACCGCGCCGTCGATGCGGGCTACTCCGCGGTGCTCGACTGCACCAAGCCGACCGTGGCCAGGATCCGCGGCATCTGCATGGGCGGCGGCCTGGGCCTGGCGATCAACTGCGACATCCGCATCTGCGCCGACGACGCCAAGTTCCGCATGCCCGCCGCGCGCCTGGGCCTGGGCTACCAGTACCCCGGGCTGAAGCGCTTCACCGAGGTGCTGGGTCCCGCCAATACCGCGGACCTGTTCTTCTCCGCGCGCATCTTCGGCGCCGCCGACGCGCTGACCATGGGCCTGGTCAAGCAGATCGTGCCGGCCGCCGAACTCGACGCGACGGTCTCCGCCTACACCGCGCAGATCGCCGAGAACGCGCCCCTGACCGTGGCGGCCGCCAAGCGCGCGCTGCTCGAGATCCGCAAGGATCCGGACCAGCGCGACGTCGCGCTGGTCAACCGCATGGTCGCGGCCTGCTTCGCCAGCGAGGACTACCACGAGGGCCGCAAGGCGTTCGCCGAGAAGCGCACGCCGAAGTTCCAGGGGCGCTAGCGCGGCGCGTCACCGGCGATGGCCGAGAACATCGAGGCGACGGTCGGCGCGACGCGTGTGGTCGGCACGCGCGACGGTGGCGTGTGCCGCTTCGCCGCGCTGCCGTTCGCGCGCCCGCCCGTGGGCCCGTTGCGCTTCGCGCCGCCGCAGCCGGCGGCGTGGCCGGCCGAACTCGACGCCACCCGCCCGGGGCCGGTGGCGCCGCAGCTGCCGTCGCGCCTGCGCGAGGCCATGGGCGACTTCGACGCCCCGCAGAGCGAGGACTGCCTGCACCTGACGGTGTGGACGCCGGCGCCGGACCGTGCGCGGCGGCCGGTGGTGGTGTGGCTGCACGGCGGCGCGTGGCAATCGGGCGCCGGCGCGATCGACTGGTACGCCGGCGCGCAACTGGCCGCGCGCGGCGACATCGTGGTGGTCGCGCCCAACTACCGGCTGGCGGCGCTGGGCTGGCTGTACCTGCCGGGCGAGACCGCCAACGTCGGCCTGCTCGACAGCGAGGCCGCGGTCGACTGGGTCGCGCGGCACATCGACGCCTTCGGCGGCGACCCCGACCGCATCACGCTCATGGGGCAGTCGGCCGGCGGGCTCGACATCGCCTGCCTGATGGCGCGCAAGCCGCGGTTTTCGCGCGTCATCCTGCAAAGCGCCTCGCTCGGCCGCGGCCTGCGCGATGCCGCGACCGCGGCCGACCTGAGCCGCCTCGTGCTCGCGGCGGCGGGTGCCGCGAACCTGGACGCGGCACGCCGGTTGCCGGTCGACGCGCTGCTTCGCGCGCAGCTCGACCCCGCGGTCAATGCGGCGCTCGCCGCCGAGCGCGCCGCCCGCAGCCTGTTCTGTCCGGTGGCCGACGGCGAGGTCCTCGGTGCCGATCCGCGCAGCGCGCTCGACGACGCGCCCGGTCGCGCCGACGTGCTGGTCGGCAGCACGCGCGACGAGATGGCCGCGTTCCCCGGCATGGGAACCGATGCCGACAGCCGGGCGCGCGGGGAGGCGATCTTCGGCACGCCGGGCCGGCGCTGGGCCGAGGCGGCGGCCGCGCAGGGGCGCGCCGCCTGGCACTATCGCTTCGAGCACGCGCCCTCGGCGCGCTTCGGCGCCTGCCATTGCATCGAGCTGCCGTTCGTGTTCGGCACCTTCGAGAGCTTCGCCGGCGCGCCGATGCTCGCCGGGCTGCACGCCGAGGACGCGGCACGCCTGCGCGATCGGATGCAGGCGGCGTGGGTCGCCTTCATTCGCGGCGAGGCGATGCCGTGGGCGCAGGTGCCGGCCACGCAGGTGTTCGCCTAGCCGTCGTCAGGCGCCCAGTACCGCGGCAAGCGCGGGCAGCGCGACGCCGCATTCGGCTTCGATCTTGACGCGGTAGAGCGGGTCGGCACGCGTGCGCCCGAGGTTGATCGCGGCCACCGGCTTGCCGGCCGCGTGCGCCGCCTCGCACAGGCGGTAGGCCGAGCGGACCATCATGGTCGACCCCACCACGAGCAGCGCGTCGGCGGCCGCGAGCGCGCGGTCGGCCGCCAGGGCGCGCGCGCGCGGCACGGCGTCGCCGTAGAACACCACGTCGGGCTTGAGCGTGCCGCCGCAGGCGGCGCAGGCGGGCGCGACGAAGCGGTCGAAATCGGCCTCGAGATCCGCGTCGCCGTCCGGCGCCGCCGCCGCCGCGCAGGCGGCGAACGCCGGGTTGGCGTGCCGCATCGCGGCCTGCACCGCGTCCCGCGCATGCAGCGTGCCGCAGTCGAGGCAGCGCACCTCGCGCAGGCGGCCGTGCAGTTCGATCACCGCGGTGCTGCCGGCGGCGCCGTGCAGGCCGTCGACGTTCTGGGTGACGAGCGCGCCGATCCGGCCGCCCCGCTCCAGGCGCGCCAGGGCGCGGTGCGCGTCGTTGGGGCGGGCGGCGCGCAGCATCGGCCAGCCGAGCATGCTGCGCGCCCAATAGCGCCGTCGCACCGCGGCGCTGGCGACGAACTCCTGGTGGGTGACCGGCGCCCTGCGCGCCCACTGGCCCGCGCGGTCGCGGTAGGCGGGGATGCCGGAGTCGGTGGACACGCCGGCGCCGGAGATGGCCAGCACGCAGGGCGCCGCGCGCATCAGGTCGGCCAGGGGCGCAATGGCGTCGGCTACCGCAGGATGGGCGCGGGCAGTGGCGTGCATGGGGCGATTGTCGCCGATGGGCCGCCGGCGCCGTCCGGCCGGCGGCGCAGGAATTCATTGACCAACCGGTCGGCTTATTATAAATTGCGCACCTCACGATGTCTGCGAGGCGATGCCATGTACACCCAGGCGATGGACATTCCCGGCGGTCCCAAGGCGGTCGCGCCGGGCTCCCCCGAGGAGGCGGCGTTCAACGCGCGCATCGCGCGCGACGAGAAGATCGAACCGCGCGACTGGATGCCCGAGGCCTACCGCAAGACCCTGGTGCGGCAGATCTCGCAGCACGCGCACAGCGAGGTGGTCGGCATGCTGCCGGAGGGCAACTGGATCACGCGCGCGCCCTCGCTCAAGCGCAAGGCGATCCTGATGGCCAAGGTGCAGGACGAGGGCGGCCACGGACTCTACCTGTACGCGGCCGCCGAGACCCTCGGCGTCTCGCGCGACGACCTGATCGACGCCCTGCACGCGGGCAAGGCCAAGTATTCGTCGATCTTCAACTACGCGGCGCTGTCCTGGGCGGACATGGGCGCGATCGGCTGGCTGGTCGACGGCGCGGCGATCATGAACCAGATTCCGCTGTGCCGCTGTTCCTACGGTCCGTATGCGCGCGCCATGATCCGCATCTGCAAGGAGGAGTCGTTCCACCAGCGCCAGGGATTCGACATCATGCTCGCGCTGTGCCGCGGCACGCCGGCGCAGAAGCAGATGGCGCAGGACGCGCTCGACCGCTGGTGGTGGCCGGTGGTGCAGATGTTCGGGCCGCCGGATGCCGACTCGGTGCACAGCGGCGCCACCATGGCCTGGGGCATCAAGCGCATCTCCAACGACGACCTGCGCCAGAAGTTCATCGATGCGACGGTGCCGCAGGCGGAACTGCTCGGGCTCACGATCCCCGATCCGCACCTGAAGTGGAACGGCGAGCGCGGGCACTACGACATCGGCCCGATCGACTGGGACGAGTTCTGGCGCGCGGTCGGCGGCGACGGCCCGTGCAGCCGCGAGCGCATCGCCACCCGCGTCAGGGCCCAAGAGGAGGGCGCGTGGGTGCGCGAGGCGGCGCTGGCCCACGCGCGCAAGCAGGCGGCGCGCGCGCGCAAGGCGGCATGATGGACGCGCGCCCCAAGGTGTTCGCCGCCACCGTGGCCTGGCGCCGCCGCGACGAGCCCTTCGTCGGCGGCCGCTACAGCCGCGCCCATACCTGGGAATTCGACGGCGGCGCGGTGGTGCCGGCGTCGAGTTCGCCGCTGTCGGTGCCGCTGCCGTTCTCCGACGCCGAGGCGGTCGACCCGGAGGAGGCCTTCGTCGCGGCGATCTCGTCCTGCCACATGCTGTTCTTCCTGGCGTTCGCCGCCAAGCGCCATTGGGTGATCGACAGCTACACCGACCAGGCGACGGGCACCATGGAGCGCAACGCGCAGGGCCACTGGGCGATGACGCGGGTGGCGCTGCGCCCGCTGATCGAATTCGCCGGAGAGGCGCCGGCACAGATCGACATCGACGACCTGCACCGCGAGGCGCACGAGGAGTGCTACATCGCCAATTCGGTGAAGTGCGAGATCGTCGTCGAAGCGCCGGAATGAAGCGAAAGGGGATGACATGAGCAACAACGAATGGCCGCTGTGGGAGGTGTTCATCCGCAGCAAGCAGGGGCTGGACCACCGCCACGTCGGCAGCCTGCACGCGGCCGATGCGAAGCAGGCGGTGCAGATGGCGCGCGACGTCTACACGCGCCGCATGGAAGGCGTGTCGATCTGGGTGGTGGCCTCGGAGGCGATCACCGCGAGCGACCCGGACGACAAGGCCGAACTGTTCGAGCCGATGGCCGACAAGGTCTATCGCCACCCGACGTTCTACAAGCTGCCCAAGGAAGTCGAGCACATGTGAGGCGCCGGGCGCCTCCGCGAAGAGAGCACGCATGACACCGCATATCGAATACCTGCTGCGCCTCGGCGATTCCTCGCTGGTGCTGGGGCAGCGCCTGTCCGAGTGGACCGGCCACGGCCCGGTCCTCGAGGAGGACATCGCGCTGACCAACATCGCTCTGGACCTGATCGGCCAGGCCCGCCTGCTCCTGACCCACGCCGGCCGCCTCGAGGGCGCGGGCCGCGACGAGGATGCGCTCGCCTATTTCCGCGACGCGCGCGCGTTCCGCAACGTCACGCTGGCCGAACTGCCCAACAGCGGCATCGAGCGCGGGCGCACGCAGAGCGCCTGCTACGCCTTCACCGTCGTGCGCAACCTGCTGTTCTGCGCCTGGCAGGCCGAGACCTGGGCGGCGCTGGCGGACTCCGCCGACGGCGAACTGGCGGCGATCGCCGCCAAGTCCGCCAAGGAGACCGCGTACCACCTGCGCCATGCCGGCGACTGGGTCGTGCGCCTGGGCGACGGCACCGACACCAGCCGCGCGCGCGCCCAGCGCGCGCTCGACGCGCTCCTGCCCTACTGCAACGAGCTGTTCGCCGGCGACGCGGTCGACGCGGCGGTCCACGCCGCCGGCATCGGCCCGCGCGCCGCCGATCTCGAGGCACCCTGGCGCGCGCGCGTCGTCCCGGTGATCGAGGAGGCGACGCTCGCGATGCCCGCCGCCTCGCGCTTCGTCTCCACCGGCAAGTCCGGCCTGCACAGCGAGCATCTCGAGTACGTGCTCGCCGAAATGCAGAGCCTGGCGCGCGCGCATCCCGGCGCGCGCTGGTGAGTCCGATGGCGGCGCCACCGTACGCGCAGGAACTCGTCGAACGCGCCTGGGCGGTCCTCGGGACCGTCGCCGACCCCGAGATTCCGGTGATCTCCGTGGTCGACCTGGGCATCGTGCGCAGCATCGAGGCCGACGCGGCCGGCGTCGCGGTCGCCGTCACCCCCACCTATGCCGCCTGCCCCGCCACCGAAGTGATCGCGCGCGACATCTCCGAGGCGCTGGCGATGGCCGGCATCGCCGCGCGCCTCACCACGCGCCTGTCGCCGCCGTGGACCACCGACTGGATCACGCCCGCCGGACGCGCGCGTCTGCGCGAGTTCGGCATCGCGCCGCCCGGCGCCGTCGACCGCAGCGCCGGCCAGGTGGTGCATCTGGTGCCGCGCGGCGCGCGCATGCAGCAGACCCCGCCCTGCCCGCAGTGCGGGTCGGCGTCGACCGAGCTCCTGTCGCAATTCGCCTCGACCGCCTGCAAGGCGCTGTACCGCTGCCTCGACTGCCGCGAGCCCTTCGACTACTTCAAGCCGCTATGACCCCTGCCTTCCACCCTCTCACCATCCGCGACGTGCGCCGCGAGACCGCCGACGCGATCTCGGTGCGCTTCGCGGTGCCGGCCGCGCTGCGCGAGGCCTACCGGTTCGCCCAGGGCCAGTACGTGACCCTGAAGGCGACGATCGGGGGCGAGGAACTGCGCCGCTCCTATTCGGTGTGCTGCGCCGTCTCCGAGTACGAGCGCGACGGCGCGCTGCGGGTCGGCATCAAGAAGATCGACGGCGGGCGCTTCTCCTCGTTCGCCAACGAGCGCTTCGCGCCCGGCATGACGGTCGAGGTGATGACGCCGGACGGCCGCTTCTTCACCCCGCTCGACGCGGCGCGCGGCCGACACTACGTGGCGTTCGCCGGCGGCAGCGGCATCACGCCGGTGCTGTCGAACATCAAGACCGTGCTCGAGGCCGAGCCGAAGAGCCGCTTCACCCTGGTCTACGGCAACCGCGCGGTCGGCGCGATCATGTTCGTCGAGGAGCTCGAGGAGCTGAAGAACCGCTACCTCGGCCGGTTCGCGCTGTACCACGTGATCAGCGACGAGCCGCAGGAGGTCGATCTGTTCAACGGCCTGCTCGACGGCGCCAAGTGCGCGCAGTTCCTCGACACCCTGATTCCCGGCGCCTCCATCGACGAGGCCTTCGTCTGCGGGCCGGCGCCGATGATGGACGCGGCCGAGGCCGCGCTCCTCGCCGCCGGCGTGCCGCGCGAGCGCATCCACGTCGAGCGCTTCGGCACGCCGCCGCCGGCGGCGGGGCCGCGCAAGGCCGCCGCCGCGTCCGGCGCCACCGCGCGGGTGCGGGTGATCCAGCACGGCAAGGAGCGCACGCTCGCCGTGCCGTTCGACGGCCAGGCCGTGCTCGACGCCGGGCTCGCCGCCGGCATGGACCTGCCGTTCGCCTGCAAGGGCGGCGTCTGCTGCACCTGCCGCGCCCGCGTGCTCGAGGGCGAAGTGCGGATGGACCGCAACTTCTCGCTCGAACCGCGCGAGACGGCGGCGGGCTTCGTGCTCACCTGCCAGTCGCATCCGGTGACGGCCGAGGTCGTGATCTCCTACGACGAGCGCTAGGCGCGCCATGGCCCGCACCCAGGCAGCCGACTACGAGTCGCAGCGCATGGCGATCCTCGAGCACGCCGCCGAGGCGTTCGCCGCGTCCGGCTATGCGGCCTGCACCATGGCCGATGTCGCCGCCAAGAGCGGCGCCTCGAAGGCGCGCCTCTACCACTACTACGCGAGCAAGGAGGCGATCCTCTTCGACCTCCTCGACCGCCACACGGAGCACCTGCAGGCGATCGCGCGCGAGACCCGCGAGCGCGCGCTGCGCGAGGGGCTGGCGCCGCGCGCCGAGCTCGAGCTGATGATCCGCGACTTCCTCGAGGCCTACCGCACCGCGCGCACGCGGCACATCGCGCTGCTCAACGACGTCAAGTTCCTCGGCGAGGCGCAGCGCGCGCGCATCGTCGCGCGCGAGCGCGCGGTGGTCGAGGCCTTCGCGGTGGCGCTCGAGCGCGCGTTCCCGGGCCGCGTCACCGCGGCGAACCGCCGCGCCGTCACGATGATGCTGATGGGCGCGATGAACTGGACCTTCACCTGGCTCAAGCCCGACGGTGCGCTCACCTACGCGGAGTACGCGGCCACCGTCGCCGACGTGCTGTTCCGCGGCCTCGAGGGCGCGCCGACGGCGCAGAGCGAGCGCAGGATGCGCGTAGCCGCGGGGTAGAATCCGCGCTCGGCCGCGCGCGCGCCGTCATCCAGCGGAGATTTCCATGAGCAAGGCATTCGCCTCCAAGGCCGACATGACGGCCAAGAAGACCACCTTCGAGCAGCTCTCCGAGCACGGCTGGGCCTACACCGCCGAGGGCGACCCCAACTCCGGCGTGATCATCGGTGACGACGGCGTGATGGTCGTCGACACCACCGCGACGCCGGTGATGGCGCAGGACCTCATCGCCAACATCCGCCGCGTCACCGACAAGCCGATCAAGTACGTGGTGCTGTCGCACTACCACGCCGTGCGCGTGCTCGGCGCCTCCGCCTACCAGGCCCAGCAGATCATCGCCTCCAAACCCACCTACGAGCTCATCGTCGAGCGCGGCAAGGAGGACTGGCAGAGCGAGTACGAGCGCTTCCCGCGGCTGTTCCAGAACGCCGACTCGGTGCCCGGACTCACCTGGCCGACCCTGGTGTTCGAGCGCCAGATGACGGTCTACATGGGCAAGCTCGAGGTGCAGCTGATCCAGATCGGCCCGGGGCACACGCGCGGCGACACCATCGCCTGGCTGCCCGCGGAGGGCACGCTGTTCTCCGGCGACCTCGTCGAGTTCAACGCCGGCATCTACACCGGCGACGCGCAGCTCGAGGAGTGGCCCGACACGCTCGACAAGCTGCGCGCACTGCAGCCGAAGTCGCTGGTGCCCGGGCGCGGTCCCGCGCTGAAGACGCCGGCCGACGCGATCAAGGCGATCGACTTCACGCAGAACTTCGTGCGCCAGCTCCTCGCCTGCGCGAAGGAGGGCGTGGCCGCCGGCAAGGACCTGAAGCAGGTCTACATCGACACGCGCGCCCGGCTCGATCCGGTCTACGGCAGCTTCCCGATCTACGAGCACTGCATGCCATTCGACGTCAGCCGCGCCTACGACGAAGCCAGGGGCATCAAGCATCCGCGCATCTGGACCGCCGAGCGCGACATGGAGATGTGGAACACGATCGCGTGAGGCCGCGGCCGGCCGGCGCGCGCCGGCCGCGCCGCTAGCGAAGCGCGACGACGAAGCGCGCCCCCGCCAGGGTCCGCGCCGGCTCGACCCAGGCGCGACCGCCGTGCAGCGCCGCGATGCGGGCGACGATGGACAGCCCCAGGCCGCTGCCGGACGCGCGCGCGCCCGCACCCCGGTAGAACGGCGCGAAGACGGCTTCGCGTTCGGCGGCGGCGACGCCGGCGCCGTCGTCCTCGACCGCGAGGGTGGCGCCGGTTGCGTCGGGCAGCACCTCGACACGAAGCCGTCCGCCGCCGTGCTTGCGCGCGTTCGCGAGCAGGTTCTCCAGGGCCGCCCGCACCAGGAGCGGCGCGCAGCGCATCTGCGGCCCGGCGGGCGGCGCGACCAGTTCGACGTCGCGCGCGCCGGCGACCGCGCTGCGCGCGAGCGCGCCGACGTCGCATGGCTCGAACGGGAACTCGTGATCGCCGTGGTCGAGCTGGCCGAGGAGGAGCAGCTGGTCCAGGAGCGCGGCCAGCCGGGTGGATTCGGCCATGATCTGTGCCAGCGGCCCGCGCAGCCAGTCGTCGTCGGTGTCGCCGAGCGCCGCCTGGGCGTGCGCGCGGATGGCGGCCAGGGGCGTGCGCATCTCGTGCGCGGCATCCTCGCTGAAGCGCCGGACCGTGCCCAGCAGCCTCGCGTGGCGCGCGGCGAGATCGTTGATCGACTCGACCAGCCCGGTCATCTCCTGCGGCACGCCGGCGCGCTGGATCGGCGCCTCCGTATGCGGTCCGCGCGCGGCGACCTCGCCGCGCAGGCGGTCGATCGGTCGCAGGACGTGCCTGACGGCGAGGCCGGCCAGCACCGCCACCAGCGGAATGAAGACCAGCGCGCTCCGCGCGAAGGTCTCGGCGACGTGCGCCACGAAATGCGCGGCGGGCTGGCGCCGCTCCTGCACCTGGATCACATGCCCCGTGCGATCCGCGGCGAGCGCGTGCGCGCGCCAGGTCGCGCCGCCGGCGCCGACGTCGCGCGTGACGTTGAGCGCACCGGTGCCCGGATGCGGTGCCGGCGCGACGTCCGGGCTCGCGAACAGGAGCCTGCCCTCGCGGCTCCAGACCTGGAAGCCGAGCACCGGCTCGTACCGCGACTGCGCGCGGCGCGGCGGCGTGAGCTGGTGGTCGTACTCCTCGAATTCCTCGGTCGGCAGCGTGGCGATGAAGCGCGCGGTCTGCTCGAGCTGCCCGTCGAGGACCTCGCCGGTTTCCTGCCAGGCGATCCACACCGTGACGACGGCGCCGAGCAGCCAGACGAGGATCGCGGTCGCCGCGACCGCCAGGCCGATGCGCCGGCGCAGGGACGGCTGCTCAGTGTTCCGGGGCACGGTAGCCGGCGCCACGCACCGTCTCGATCAGCGACTCGCCGAGCTTGCGGCGCAGGTTGTGGACATGGACCTCGATCGAGTTGCTTTCGGCGGCCTCGCCCCAGCCGTACAGCGCGTCCTCGATCTGGCGGCGGCTCTGCACGCGCCCGCGGCGCTCGAGGAGGAACTCGAGGATCCGGAACTCGTGGCGCGTCAGCCGGACCGGGGCGCCCGCGCGCAGGACCTGCCGGCGCGCGCGATCGACGGCGATGTCGCGGAAGGCGAGGATCTCGTCGACCTGGCCGCGGCTGCGGCGCGCGATCGCGTGCAGGCGCGCGGCGAGCTCGTCGGCATCGCAGGGCTTCACCATGTAGTCGTCGGCGCCGAGGTTGAGGGTCTCGACGCGCTCGCGCACCGCGCCGCGGGAGGTCAGCACCAGCACCGGCAGGCCGCGATGCGGGCCGCGCCGCAGCCTGGCCAGGAAGCCGGTGCCCGATTCGCCGGGCAGGCCGAGGTCCAGGACCAGCGCATCGTACTCGTGCTCGTCGATCGCCCGCGCGGCGAGCTCGGCGGCGGGCACGCTGTCGGCGAACACATGCCGCTGCCGCAGCGCCTGCGTCAGTGCATAGGCGAGGCTCGAATTGTCTTCCACCAGCAGCACGCGCATTGCGAGTCGTCCTC
The DNA here is from genome assembly GCA_016790695.1 of Burkholderiales bacterium. Classification (GTDB taxonomy): domain Bacteria; phylum Pseudomonadota; class Gammaproteobacteria; order Burkholderiales; family JAEUOS01; genus JAEUOS01. Next base: position 27,108 of record JAEUOS010000143.1, on the reverse strand, counting down.
GGTCGCCGTCCTCGTTCCGGCCTTCCGGACCGGGACGCCCGCTGACGATCTAGCAGCCGTTCCTTAAGGAAGCCTTAATCGCCGGGTGAATCCTTGTGCCCCCGGCGGGCCATTGAGGGGCGTTCCGGTGCGGCGCACAATTCTCCATCAATTCGCAGGCATCGCGCGCCGGAGCGCCGGCATCGACGGACCTGCGGCAACGCCGGCGGCAAACTCCGTCGCGCAACCAGGAGGCAAGGATGCGACTTCTCGGCAATGCGGTGGCTTCGGCAGTCGTGCTCGCGGCCCTTTCGGGCGCCGTCGAGGCGCAGGTGTTCGGCCCGCTGGCGAACTTCGATGTCGTCAACAACACCGGCAGCACCGCGCACGGCTTCGAGATCGAGCTCGAGGACCTGCACAGCAGCAACATCACCGACACCTTCGGCGGCGAAGGCCGCGGGTTTCCAACGACCGTGCAGCGGTACGGGGCACCGAGCATCGTCAACTACAGCGACGGCGTCACCTTCGGCGTGCGGGTCATCTACCAGGCGACGTTCGACAGCCTGTCCTCGTCCTGGAACGTCGGCACACCGACCGGCGTGTTCAACAACCCCGGCGACAGCTGCTGGACCGGCGGCGGCATCGGGTACGGGCCGAGCACGCCGTGCGACCACTTCGGCGTCGGGACCAACAAGAACCCGACGCGGACCACGTATCGCTGGCTGACCGAGACCGCGCCCAATTCGCCGACGCTGACCAGGACCGTGGCCAACATCCCGGCACCGAACTGGAACGTGATTCCGGCGCCGGTCGTCGTCGGGCAGCCGCCGGCCCCGCCCGTGGTGGTGGCGCGGATCGAGGCGCCGCCGGTGCCGGAAGGGCCCGAGCCACAGTTCGGCACGCCGATCTGGGTGAAGGTGTTCACCACCGAAGTCGAACAGCACATCGAACTCGAGGACCTTGTCGCCAACAACCCCAACGTGCAGGCCGCGCGGTCGAAGACCGAGATCGAATGGATGCTGCTGCAGTCCGACCCGAAGAACGCCGCCGCGGGCGTGCTCGAGAACGGCGCCGCGGCGCCTGTCCGCGAGAAGGCGGAGGCGGTGATCCGCCGCTACGAGTTCTACGAATACACCGGCGAGGTCAACCCCGAGGACAACGAGGCCAAGCCGCTGCTCGGCGACTCCCATCCGTCGCCCGGCGAGATCGGCAACTATCTCGGCGCCCAGAACGCCGCGCTCAACCTGGCCCTGGCGCCGATACCCGAGCCGGAGACCTATGCGCTGATGGCCGCCGGGCTGCTCGTCGTGGCGGGCGCCGCGCGGCGCCGCGCCCGGCGCCGCTGAGTCGACGCGTCCGCCGGGCGGCCGCGTCGCGCCCGCTGCGCTACTTCCTGCCCAGCCCCAGCTGCCGCGCGCCCTCGGTGTAGATGCGGATCTTGTCGCGCATGAACGCGTCCATCTCCTCGACGCCGATGTTGAGGAGCTCGAAGCCGCTCTTGGCCGCGAGCTCGCGCATCTCCGGGTCGTTGTTTAGCGAGCGCCACAGGTCGGAGACACGCTTCCTGGTCTCCGCCGGGGCCGACTTGGGCAGGCCGATGCCGCGGTAGGCGCCATCGACCCAGTCGACGCCGAGTTCGCGGAAGGTCGGCACGTCGGGCAGCAGCGGGTGGCGCTTCTCCATCGCCACCGCGAGGGCGCGCACGCGCCCCTTGTTGTTGATCGCGAACGCGGTGTAGGACATCGCGCCGTCGACCTGCCGGCCGAGCACGGCGGAGGTCATGTCGCCGGTTCCCTTGTAGGGGATGTAGTTGGTCTTGATGTTGAAGGCCGCGTTCATGCGCTCGTTGGCCGCATGATTGGCGGAGTTCACGCCCGAGCCGCCGAGGCTGAACTTGCCGGGCTCGGCACGCGCGGCCTTGAGGAAGTCGGCGAAGGTCTTCACCGGGCTCTGCTCGGCGACCACCAGCGCGTCGGGCGTGAAGTGGAACCAGAACACCGGCGTGACGTCGTCGGTGCGGTACTGCACCGTGCCCTCGATCGGCTGGAACACGATGTGCGGCAGGTTGACGCCGACGATGTTCAGGCCGTCGGCGGGCAACTGGTTCATCTGCGTCCACATCAGCGCGCCGCCGGCGCCGGGCTTGTACTGGACGATGGTCTCGATGGCCGGGCATTTCTTCTTCAGCACCACCTGCTGGTGGCGCGCCGAAATGTCCGATTCGCCTCCCGGCGGAAACGCCTGCCAGTAGTTGACGCTCTTGTCCGGGCAGGGCTGGCCCAGGGCGGCGGTGGCGCCGGCGGCGGCGATGAGCGCGATCAGCAGGTGTCGCATTGCGGTCTCCTTGGCAGGGGGCGGCGGTGCGCGCCGACGGCGCGCCTCCCGCGGGATTGTAGTGGGCGGCGCCGGGCGCGGGCGCCGTGCCTCAGCCGCCCGGTGCGGCGACGCGCGCGCACACGGCCGCCGTCACGTCGGCGGTCCGCGCGTTGCCGCCGAGGTCACCGGTGTGCAGGCTCTTGTCGGCGGTGACGCTCTCGATGGCGCGCATCAGGCGGGCCGCGGCCGCGGGCTCACCGAGGTGCTCGAGCATCATCACGCACGACCAGAAGGTGCCGATCGGGTTGGCGAGACCCTTGCCCATGATGTCGAACGCCGAGCCGTGGATCGGTTCGAACATCGACGGATAGCGGCGCTCGGGATCGATGTTGCCGGTCGGCGCGATGCCGAGGCTGCCGGCCAGCGCCGCGGCGAGGTCCGACAGGATGTCCGCATGCAGGTTGGTCGCGACGATGGTGTCGAGCGACGCGGGGCGGTTGACCATGCGCGCGGTCGCGGCGTCGACCAGTTCCTTGTCCCACGTCACGTCGGGGAACTCGCGCGCCACCTCGGCGGCGATCTCGTCCCACATCACCATCGCGTGGCGCTGGGCATTGGACTTGGTGATCACGGTGAGCCGCCGGCGCGGCCGCGAGCGCGCGAGGCCGAAGGCGTAGCGCAGCACCCGGGTCACGCCGGCACGGGTCATCATCGAGACGTCGGTGGCCACCTCGATCGGATGGCCCTGGTGGGCGCGCCCGCCGATGCCCGAGTACTCGCCCTCGGAGTTCTCGCGCACGATCACCCAGTCGAGGTCCTCGCGCCGGCACCTGGCGAGCGGCGTCTCGATCCCCGGCAGGATGCGCGTCGGCCGCACGTTGGCGTACTGGTCGAAGCCCTGGCAGATCTTCAGGCGCAGCCCCCACAGGGTGACGTGGTCGGGGATGTGCGGATCGCCGGCCGAGCCGAACAGGATCGCGTCCTTGTCGCGCAGCGCGTCGAGCCCGTCGGCGGGCATCATCGCGCCGTGCCGGCGGTACCAGTCGCCGCCCCAGCCGAATTCCTCGAACGCGAACGCGAGCCCGGGCTGCGCGCGCGCGAGCGCCTCGAGCACCGCGCGTCCCGCGGGGATGACTTCCTTGCCGATGCCGTCGCCCGGTATCAGCGCGATGCGGTGGGTCTTCATGAACGCTCCTCGTTGTTGCCGGCGGCGCCTACTCGATGCGCGCCGCGATGTCGATCGCGACGATCACCACCGTGGTGATCAGCATGACCGCGCCCGACACCAGCCACGCCCCCGTCGCGATGGCGGCGTAGAAGGCGCGCCAGCCGTGGCGATACAGGCGCGCGGCGCGCGCGATCTCGGCCAGCGCGGCCTGCTCGGCCTGCGCGTGCAGTTCGCTGGCGCCCTTCGGCAGGCCCAGAGAATAACTCACGCGGTGGTACAGGCGGACGGCGCCGGAGAAGAGCACGATGCAGGCCGCCAGCAGTCCGAGCGGCAGGATCAGGCGGATCTCCGGGGTGCTCAGGAAACGGGCGACCGCGTCGCCCGCCGGCAGGGCCGCCAGCGCGCGCATCTGGGAATGGCCGATCGTGATCAGCCCCATCAGCGCCAGCGCCGCGGTGGTGGCCATCAGCGTCGAGGCCATGATCGAATTGCGCACGGTCTGCACCGCCAGGATCTCCGCGCCGGGCTGCGCCAGCACCCGCCGCACCCAGGCTTCGCGCAGCGCGGTCGACGCCTTGAGCTCCGCGCTGTGCAGGAGCGTCCAGAGATGGCGCGCGCCCAGGAGCGCGAGTGCGGCGACGACGCTGAGCCAGTCCGGAACCGGGGCCATCGGCACGACCCCCGCCGGGACGGTCAGCGGCGCGCCGCGGGGCGCGCGGCGCGCACGAAGCCCTGATGGGCGCGCGCGCTCTTCTCGAACTGCCGCGCGATGCTGCCGCACACCAGGTCGCACAGCGCGTAGACCGAATCGTCGGCGATGCGGTAATAGACGCTGGTGCCGCGCCCTTCGCGCGCCACCAGGCCGTGCTTGGTGAGCAGCGTCAGGTGGCGCGACACGTTGGCGGCGGTGGTGCCGGTGGCCTCGGCGATCTCGCCGACGTTGCGCTCGCCGGTGCGCAGCAGGTTGAGGATCTTCAGCCGCGTCGGCTCCGAGAGCGCCTGGAAATACGCGGCGACGTGGGCGAGGGCGTCGTTCGACAGTCCTTCCATTCCGGGACAAGAGGGGTTGCGACGAGCCGCGATGATGCCCATCCGGATGCTCCTTGGCAAGAAAAATTAGTCAATTACGTACTTGACTATTTGCGTGATTGCGCAAATAATAGCACATAACCTCGAATTGTCCAGCGCGCCGATCGGGCTGTCGCGCGCGGACCGAACCCACGGAGACACAGGCGCATGGATCATTTCGGAAGTCGACGGGCCTGGCGGCGCGGTGCCTGGCTGGCGGCCGCGCTGTGGCAGGCGGCGGCGTTCGGCGCGGCGCCGCCCGCGCTTCCCAGCGTGGTGGTGAGCGCGGCTGCCGGCGGCGAGGCCGTCGCCTACGACGGCGTGGTCGAGGCGGTGCGCCAGACCGTGATCGCCGCCCAGGTGCCGGGCGCGGTGGTGGCGCTCACGGTCAAGGCCGGCGACGCCGTCAAGGCCGGGCAGGTGCTCGCGCGCTTGGATGCGCGTGCCGCCCTGCAGACGGCGGCCGCCGGCGATGCCCAGGTGCGGGCGGCGCGCGCCGAGCTGGAGGTCGCCACCCGCGAGCTCGAGCGTCAGCGTGCGCTGTTCGCCAAGCAATACATCAGCCAGGCCGCGGTCGAGCGCGCCGAGGCGCAGTTCAAGGCCACCGAGGCGCAGGTGTCGGCGCAGCTGGCGCAGGCCGGCGCCGCGCGCACCCAGTCCGGCTTCTACGTGCTGACCGCGCCGTACGCCGGCGTGATCGCCGAGGTCGCCGTCGTGCAGGGCGACATGGCCATGCCCGGGCGCGCGCTGATGACCCTGTACGATCCCGGCGCCCTGCGCGTGACCGCGCCGGTGCCGCAGGGCGTGGCGGCCCGGCTCGGCGGCAGCGAAGCGGCGCGGGCGTCGCGCCTGGAGATCCCGGGGCTGCCGGCGGAGCGCGCCGCGCAGGTGCCCGCGCGCGTCACCGTCCTGCCCGCGGCCGACCCGGCCACCCACACCGTGCCGGTGCGCTTCGACCTGCCGGCCGGCGTGCCGGCGGCGCCCGGCATGTTCGCGCGCGCCTGGCTGCCGCTGGCTGGCGCCGGCGAGGCGCGCCTGAGCGTTCCCGCGAAGAGCATCGTCCGCCGCGCGGAGCTGACCGCGGTCTACGTGCTCGACCCCGCGGGCAAGCCGCTGCTGCGCCAGGTCCGCCTCGGGCGCGAGCACGGCGCGAATGTCGAGATCCTCGCCGGCGTCGCCGCCGGCGAGCGCGTGGTGACCGACCCGCAGGCGGCGGCCCGGGCGCGCTAGGAACCATGGCCATGTCCCGCCCCCTTGGCATCTCCGGTCGCATCGCCGCCCATTTCCAGGCGGCATCGATCACCCCCCTGCTGGCGCTGGTGGCCTTCCTGCTCGGCGTCTTCGCGGTGGCCGTCACGCCGCGCGAGGAGGAGCCGCAGATCAACGTCACCATGGCCAACGTGCTGATCCCGTTCCCCGGCGCGGCGGTGGCCGATGTCGAGCAGATGGTGGCGGGGCCGGCCGAGCAGGTGCTCGCGCAGATCGCGGGCATCGAGCACGTGATGTCGGTCTCGCGCCCCGGGCTGGCGGTGATCACCGTGCAGTTCAAGGTGGGCGTCCCGCGCACCGAGGCGCTGGTGCGGCTGCACGACACGGTGCGCGCCAACGCCGACTGGCTGCCGCGCGGCCTCGGCGTGGGCGAGCCGCTGATCAAGCCCAAGGGCATCGACGACGTGCCGATCGTCACCCTGACCCTGTACTCGCGCGCCGAAGCGACCGGCCCGTTCGCGCTCGAGCGGGTCGCCCACAGCATCGAAGCCGACATCAAGCGCGTCGCCGGCACCCGCGAGGTGAGCACCATCGGCGGCCCCGGGCGGGCCGTCATGATCGAGATGGACCCGGCGCGGATGGCGTCCCACGGCATCACCGTCGCCGACCTGCGCGGCGCGCTGGCGGGCGCCAACCAGGGCATGCCGGTGGGCGAGCTCGTCGCCGGCAACCGCACGGTCGCGGTCGAGGCGGGCCCGTTCCTGCGCGACGCCCGCGACATCGGCGAGCTGGTGGTCGGGGTGCGCGGCGCCAAGCCGGTGTTCCTGGCGGACGTGGCGCAGGTGCGCGACGGGCCGCCGCCGGCCGTGCGCAGCGTCTGGCACGGCATCGCCGGCAAGGACGGCGGCGAGTTCCCGGCGGTCACCGTGGCGGTGACCAAGAAGCCCGGCGAGAACGCGATCGAGGTCGCCGAGGCGGTGCTCGCGCGCGTCGAGGCGCTCAAGAACGTGGTGATCCCGCGCGAGGTCGAGGTCGCGGTCACCCGCAACTACGGCGCCACCGCGAACGACAAGGCGCAGAAGCTGATCCAGAAACTGCTCTTCGCGACCGCGTCGGTGGTCGCGCTGGTGTTCATCGCGCTCGGCCGGCGCGAGGCCGCGATCGTCGGCCTCGCGGTGGTCCTGACCCTGACGGTGACCCTGTTCGCCTCCTGGGCCTGGGGCTTCACGCTCAACCGGGTGTCGCTGTTCGCGCTCATCTTCTCGATCGGCATCCTGGTCGACGATGCCATCGTCGTGGTGGAGAACATCCACCGCCACCAGCACCTCCATCCGGGCCGGCCGCTGACCGAGATCATCCCCGCGGCGGTCGACGAGGTCGGCGGCCCGACGATCCTCGCGACGCTGACGGTCCTGGCGGCGCTGCTGCCGATGGCCTTCGTCTCCGGCCTGATGGGGCCGTACATGGCCCCGATCCCGATCAATGCCAGCATGGGCATGCTGCTGTCGCTCGCGATCGCCTTCGCGGTGACGCCGTGGCTGGCGCGGCTGTGGATCAAGCCGGTGCCCGCGGCGCCCGGCGGCACGCACGGCGCGGCGCCGACGGGACTCGCCGGGCGCCTGGCGCCGCTGTTCGGGCGCGTGTTCCGCCCCCTCCTCGACGAGCGGCGCGGCGGCCGCAACCGGCTGCTGCTCGGCGCCGGCGTCGCGCTTGCCATCGTCGTCTCGGTGGCGCTGCCGGCCGCCGGCCTGGTGCTGCTCAAGATGCTGCCGTTCGACAACAAGTCGGAATTCCAGGTCATCGTCGACATGCCCGCCGGCACGCCGGTCGAGCGCACCGCCGCCGTGCTGCGCGAACTGGGGGCGCACCTGGCCGCGGTGCCCGAGGTCACCGACTACCAGGCGTACGCCGGCACGGCGGCGCCGATCAACTTCAACGGCCTGGTGCGCCAGTACTACCTGCGCGCGGGCGGCGAGTTCGGCGACCTGCAGGTCAACCTGGTCGACAAGCAGCACCGCAGCGCGCAGAGCCATGCGATCGCCACCCGCGTGCGCCCCGCGCTGGCCGCGATCGGCCAGCGCCACGGCGCCAACGTCAAGGTGGTCGAAGTGCCGCCGGGACCGCCGGTGCAGGCGCCGATCGTGGCCGAGATCTACGGGCCGGAGGCCGAGGGCCGGCGCGCGCTGGCGCAGGCGGTGCGCGCGGTCTTCGCCGCGACCGCCGGGGTGGTCGACGTCGACGACAGCAGCATCGCGGCGGCGCCGAAGAAGCTGCTGCTGATCGACCGGCGCAAGGCCGCGCTCCTGGGCATTCCGCAGCAGGCGATCGCCGCCACGCTCGCCGCCGGGCTCGGCGGCGCCGCGGGCGCGTACCTGCACGATGCCGCCAAGTATCCGGCGCCGCTCGTCCTGCAGCTCCCCGCGGAGACCCACGGCGAGATCGACACGCTGCTGCGCCTGACGGTCCGCAGCGCCGGCGGCGCCCTGGTGCCGATCCGCGAGCTGGTGCGCGTGAGCGACACGCTGCGCGAGCAGCCGGCCTATCGCAAGGACCTGCTGCCGGTGTCGCTCGTGGTCGGCGACATGGCCGGCGCGCAGGACAGCCCGCTGTACGGGATGTTCGCGATGCGCAAGGCGATCGCGGCGATTCCGGTGCCGGGCGGCGGCACGCTCGGCGAGACCTTCATCGGCCAGCCCGACGACCCGTATCGCGGCTACAGCCTCAAGTGGGACGGCGAGTGGCAGATCACCTACGAGACCTTCCGCGACATGGGCGCGGCCTATGCGGTCGGCCTCGTGCTGATCTACCTCCTGGTGGTCGCGCAGTTCGGCTCCTACCTGACGCCGCTGATCATCATGGCGCCGATCCCGCTGACCATCGTCGGCGTCATGCCCGGCCACGCGCTCCTGGGCGCGCAGTTCACCGCCACCTCGATGATCGGCATGATCGCGCTGGCCGGCATCATCGTGCGCAATTCGATCCTGCTGGTCGACTTCATCAACCTCGAGCTGGCCGCGGGCGTGCCGCTCGCGGAGGCGATCCCGCGCTCGGCGATCACGCGCGCGCAGCCGATCCTGCTCACCGGGTTCTCGGCGATGCTGGGCGCGTTCTTCATCCTCGACGACCCGATCTTCAACGGGCTCGCGATCTCGCTGATCTTCGGCATCCTCGTCTCCACCGTCCTCACCCTGGTGGTGATTCCGCTGCTGTACTTCGTCGCCTATCGCGGCCGCCAGCCGGCGCCCGCGCCCATCCCGAAAGGAGCATGACCATGAACTCGTGGCAAGTCGTCCGCCTCATCGCCGGTACCTTCATCCTGGGCTCGCTGGCCCTCGGCATCCCGGGCAGCCCGGTGTTCGTCAGCCAGTGGTGGCTCGCGTTCACCGCCTTCGTCGGCGCCAACCTGCTGCAGAGCGCGCTCACCCGGTGGTGCCTGATGGAGTCGATCCTGCGCAAGCTGGGCGTCCCCGGCGGCAACTAGGAGCGCGGTCATGCACCTCCATTGCGCCGCCTGCGGCAGCACCAACCGGGTCCCCGACGAGCGCCTCGACCAGGGGCCGGTGTGCGGGCGCTGCAAGGCGCCGCTGCTCGCCGCGGAACCGGTCGCGCTCGACGACGGCTCGCTGCCCGCGTTCCTCGAGGGCACCGACCTCCCGGTGGTGGTCGACTTCTGGGCGGACTGGTGCGGCCCGTGCAAGATGATGGCGCCGCAGTTCGCCGCCGCCGCGCGCGACATGCCGCTGGTGCGCTTCGCCAAGGTCGATACCGAGACCTCGCCCAAGTCCAGCGTCGGGCACCGCATCCGCAGCATCCCGACCCTGATCCTGTTCGAGGACGGGCGCGAAACCGCGCGCGTGTCGGGTGCGATGCAGGCGGCCGAGCTGTCGCGCTGGATCCGCGGCCACGCCGCGCGCAAGGTGTGACCATGCGCTGGCGGAACGGCATCGCGGCGGTGCTGCTGACACTCGCCTGGGAGGGCGCGGCGGCGCTCGACCTCGCCGGCGCGTGGCGTGCCGCGCTCGCGGCCGACCACGAGTACGGCGCGGCGCGCGCGGCCGGGCTGGCCGGGCAGACGCGCCGCGCCCAGGCCGACGGCCTGTGGCGTCCGGAGGTGGCCCTGGCGGCGACCGCCGGCATCGGCATCGCGGAAACCGCGACGAGCGGCGCGCGCTTCGCCGCGCCCGGCTTCGGGCAGTCGAACGGGGTCTCGTTCAACACCTCGGTCAATCACGGTGCCAGCGGCCGCCTCGCGCTCACCGCGCGCCATCCGCTGATCAGCGCCGAGCGCCAGGCCGCCGGGCGCCGCCTCGAGATCGGCGCGGAGGCGGCGACGCGCGAGGTCGAAGCGGCGCGCCAGGCGCTCGGCCTGCGCGTCGCCGAGACCTACTTCGACCTCGCGGTCGCGGCCGAGTCGGCGCGGGTGCTGGCGCGCCAGCGCACCGCAGTCGACCGCGCGCTGGAACAGGCGCGCGAGCGCTTCGCGCTGGGCGACGTCCCGGTGACCGACGTGCACGAGGCCGCGGCGCGTGCCGAGGCGGTGCGCGCGCAGGTGCTTGCGGCGCAGACCGAGATCGCGGTCCGCCGCGCCGCGCTCGCCGACATCACCGGCCTCGATGCCGACGGCCTGGCCGCGGCCGCGCCGGTGCGGGCCGTGCCGCTCGCCGATCTGCCGGCGCTGCCGGCCGCGCTCGCGGCGGCGGACGCGGGCAGCCCGCTGCTGCGCCTGCGCGCCGCCGACGTCGAGGCAGCGCGGCAGGAAGCCGCGCGCCAGGCCGCCGGCGCGGGCACCGCGGTCGACCTGGTCGCGCAATTCGCGCGCGATCGCATTGCCGGCAGCGGCGACTTCGGCAGCGCGACGGCCGGCGCCACCAGCGGCCTCGTCGGGGTGCAGATCAGCGTGCCGTTCGACCTGGGCGGCGTGCGCCGCGCGCGCCATGCCGAAGCGCTGCACCTGGTCGAGAAGGCCGAGGCGGAACTGCGGCGCGCGCGCCAGCAGGTTGCCGCACAGGCCCGCGCGGCGTGGCTGGCGCTCGACGCCGGACGCGCGCGCCTCGGCGCGCTCGCCGAGGCACACAAGGCGAGCCTGGCACGCCTGGACGCGACGCGGCTGGGACGCGCGGTCGGCCATCGCACCACGCTCGACCTGCTCAATGCCGAGGCCGACGCGGCCCAGGCCGAACTGGGACTGCTGCGGGCGCGGGTGGCGCTGGCGATGGATCGCCTGCGCCTCGCGGCCGCCGGCGGCGCGATCGACGAGGCGCTGCTGACGGCGATCGACACCACCCTCGAACCCGCCTCGGGCGGGTGAACGGCGCGTTCGCGCCGACCGCCCGCCGCCCGTACCCGTGTCCCCTCAACCCACACGACAACCGCAGGAGGCCATCATGAAACGGATCGCAGGTCAGACAGCCCTGCCGCCGCGCGCGGCGGATGCGGCGCGCCGGCGCCTGTTGCAGCTCGGCGCCGGTGCGCCGCTGGCGCTCGGCGCGTCAGGCGCCGCGACGCCGGCGCGCGCGTCCATCCGGACCAATGCGCGCATCGTCATCGCCGGCAGCGGCCTCGGCGGCATCGCCGTGGCCAACCGCCTGTCGCGCATGCTCGACGGCGCGCGCATCACCATCGTCGACCGCAAGGAGGAGCACAACTACCAGCCCGGGTACACGCTGGTGGCCACCGGCGTCTGGCCGGTCGACAAGGTGCGTGACCGCAACGCCGAGTTCCAGCCGGCCGGCGTCACCTGGGTGCGCGACATGGTTGCCGCGTTCGATCCGGCCGCCAATGCCGTGGTCACCGCCGGCGGCCAGCGCATCGACTACGACTTCCTGGTCGTCGCCACCGGCCTGCACCTCGACTACGCGCAGATTCCGGGCATGGACGTCGCGGCCATCGGCAGCAATGGCCTGGCGAGCGTGTACCCGGGGCCGCAGGCGGCGCAGGCAACCTGGGCGGCGATGCAGTCCTTCGCGCAGAAGGGCGGCAACGCGATCATGACCCTGCCGGCGACACCGCTCAAGTGCGCGGGCGCGCCGCTCAAGATGACGTTCATGCTGCGCGACCGGCTGCGCCAGGCCGGCACCCTGGACAAGTCCAAGGTGCGCTTCCAGTCCGCGCTGGGGGCAGTGTTCGGCGTCAAGGTCGTCAACGACAACGTGCTCGCGCGCTGGAAGGACCTCGGCGTGGGAGTCGAGTTCAGCCGCAGGCTCGCTGCCATCGACATCGGCGCGCGCCGCGCGACCTTCGTCAGCCCGGAGGGCGAGAAGGAGGAACTGCCCTACGACTTCATCCACGTGGTGCCGCCGATGCGCGCGCCGGATGCGGTCAAGAACAGCGAACTGTCCTGGAAGGAGGGCCCGTTCGCTGCCGGCGGCTGGCTCGAGGTCGACAAGGCGACGCTGCAGCACCGCCGCTTCCCGAATGTGTTCGGGATCGGCGACATCAACGGCACGCCGCGCGGCAAGACCGCCGCCACGGTCAAGAAGAGCGCGCCGATCGTGGCGGCGAATCTGGTCTCGGTGATCGCCGGCGGCAAGCCCGAGGTGAGCTTCGACGGCTACACCTCCTGCCCGCTGCTCACGCGCGAGGGCTCGGCAATGCTGATCGAGTTCGACTACGACGGCAAGCTCACGCCGTCGCTGCCGATGATCGAGCCGCTGCAGGACAGCTTCTTCGCCTGGCTGCTCAAGGTGCGCATGCTGAAGCCCGCCTACCTGGCCGTCCTCAAGGGACGTGTCTGATCCGCCCGAGACCGACGTCAAGGAGAGAACCATGTACGAAATCTGGCTCGCATCGAACATCGTCTGGGAAATGGCGCTCACCGTCTGGCCGCTGCTGCTGGCGGCCGCGGTGGCCTGGCTGCTGCTGATGACCGCGGCCGTGCGCCGGCCGGGCGCGCGCCTGAGGCGCGCGCTGCCGGCGGCGCTGCTGTGCGCCGCAGCCGGCGCCTTCGCCGCGTTCGTGATCGTGCCGGGCGCGGTGGGCTCGTCGCTCGGGGAACTGGGCTACTGGGTCGATGTCGCCAACCTCGCCGCGATCGCCGCCGGCTGCGGCGTTGCCGTCGGCGCATTCGCCTGGCCGCTTGCCGCGATCTTCAGGGCGCGCGCCGCCTGATCAACCACCGAACGAAGGAGAATCGACCCGTGACCTACCATTTCAGCAAGACCCTGCCCCTGTCGATGGATGCTGCCTGCGCGCGCGTGACCGAGGTGCTCAAGACCGAAGGCTTCGGCGTCCTGACCGAGATCGACGTGCAGAAGACGCTCAAGGCGAAGATCGGCGCCGACTTCCGGCCGTATCGCATCCTCGGCGCCTGCAATCCCGGTTTCGCCCACCAGGCGCTGCTGGCCGAGGACAAGATCGGCACCATGCTGCCCTGCAACGTCATCGTCCAGGAGCATGCGCCGGGCCGGGTCGAGGTGTCGGCGATCGACCCGATCGAGTCGATGAAGGCGATCGACAACCCGGCGCTGGGCGGCGTGGCCGCCGAGGTGCGGGCGCGCCTGAAGCGCGTGGTGGATGCGCTCTGAGGCTGCGGCGCGCCGGCGCCTTCTCCTGTGCCTGTTGCCGGCGGTGCTTGCGGCGGCATGCGCCGCAGACGACCCGGACAGCGTCGTCGACCTCGACACGGCGCGTGCCGAACTCGCGGCCGGGCGCGCGCTGCTGGTCGACATTCGCGAGCCGGCCGAGCACGCGGGCGGTGTCGCGCCCGGGGCCCGGCTGATTCCGATGCGGCACCTCGCGGCGGGATTGGCGCAGGCGCAAGCCGATCGCGGGCGCACCGTCCTCCTCATCTGCCAAACGCAGAACCGCTCCTCCGCGGCCATGCGCGCGCTGCGGGAGCGCGGCATCACCGACGTGCGCTACGTCAAGGGTGGCATGAGCGAATGGACGCGCCGCGGTTGGCCCCTGGTCAGGCCGGGCCCGTTCAGCGCATCGCCGGGGTGAACAGGAGAAAGTACTGGTTGGGCAGGAAGCCGTGCCCGCCGGCGGGCGCGTAGCCGGCCCGGCCGAGTTCGGCGACGACCGCGTCAGGGGCGATGCGCGCCGCGCGCGGCGGGCCGATCGGCGCGTCCATGCGGAAGTCGATGACGGCGATGCGGCCGCCCGGCTTGAGCGAGGCGCGCAACTGCGCGAAATAGCGCTCGCGCGCGTCGATGTGGTGGTAGACGTCGACCAGCAGGATCAGGTCGACCGGCGCCGGAATGCGCGGATCGGCGAGTTCGCCCTGGATCGCCGCAAGGTGGGGCAGGCCCTCGCGCCGGGCGCGCGTCTCGAGATGCCGGACCATGGCGGGCTCGGTGTCGATGGCGTACACCTGCCCCCTGGGCAGCATGCGCGCGAGGCGCACGGCGAAGTATCCGGTGCCGGCGCCGATGTCGGCCACCGCCGCGTCCGGCGGCAGGGCCAGCGCGGCGATGACCTCATGCGGCTTTTGCCACGCGTCGCGCCTGGGGTCGTCGAATACCTTCGCCCACGTTGCCGCGTCGCCGAAGCTGTGGTGGTGGGTGTGCGGCGATTGCGCCGCGGCGGGCGCCGTGTTACACAGAATGGCGCCTGCCAGAACGAACGACCCCGCAACCCGCTGCATCATGTCCCGCCTCCCGACCATCGACCATGCCGGCGCGCGCAAGCGCTGCGCGGCAGGCGGTGATGATAGGCACTTCTTCGCCGGGTGGCACGCGTGAGCGCCGGGCCGGCGCACGCGCACGGCCACGACCATGGCCCGGCCGCATACGACCGCGCGTTCGCCATCGGCATCGCGCTCAACATCGCGTTCGTCGCCGTCGAGGCGTTCTACGGCTGGAAAGCCGGCTCGCTGGCGCTCCTCGCCGATGCCGGCCACAACCTCTCGGACGTGGCGGGGCTGGTGCTCGCGTGGGGCGGCGCGCTGGCCGGGCGCCTGGTTCCGGACGCGCGCCACACCTACGGCTGGAAACGCGCGGGCATCCTCGCCGCGTTCGTCAACGCGGTGCTCCTGCTGGTGGCGATGGGCTCGCTGGCCTGGGAGGCCGCGCACCGGCTGGCGTCGCCCCGGCCGGTCGAGGGCGCGACCATCATGGCGGTGGCCGGCATCGGCATCATTGTCAATGGCGCGACCGCCCTGCTGTTCATGCGGGGCCGCGAGCACGACCTCAACATTCGCGGCGCCTTCCTGCACATGGCGGCCGACGCGCTGGTCTCCGCCGGGGTGGTGCTGGCCGGCGGCCTCGCGCTCTGGCTCGGGTGGCAATGGATCGACCCGGTGACGAGCCTGGCGATCGCTGCCGTCATCGTCGCCGGCACCATTGGTTTGCTCAGGCAGTCGGTGCACCTGCTGTTCGACGGCGTGCCCGCGGACATCGACTTGGCCGAGGTGCGGGCGCTGCTTGAAGCCCTGCCCGGCGTGACCGGCGTGCACGACCTGCATGTCTGGGCGATGGGGACCGCCGAGAACGCGCTCACCGCGCACCTGGTGATGCCCGAGGCGCCGGCCGACGACGCGTTCCTGCGCGAGGCGGCGGCCCGGCTGCACCAGCGCTTCGGCATCGAGCACGTCACGCTGCAGGCGATGCGGGTGCCGTTCTCGCGGCCGTGCGCGCAGCGCGAGGCTAGCCCGTCTGTCGCAACCCGGTCGGCCGCCAGGCGTTGACCATCGCGACCAGCGACAGCATCACCGGCACTTCCACCAGCACGCCGACCACGGTGGCGAGTGCTGCGCCCGAATGCAGGCCGAACAGCGAGATCGCCACCGCCACCGCGAGTTCGAAGAAGTTGGAGGTGCCGATCAGGCAGGCCGGCCCGGCGATCTCGTGCGGCAGGCGCATCCGGCGTGCCGCCCACCAGGCGATGAAGAAGATGCCGTAGGTCTGCAGCACCAGCGGGATGGCGATCAGGCCGATCACCGCGGGCTGCGCGACGATGGTGCCGGCCTGGAATCCGAACAGGAGCACGACGGTGGCGATCAGGCCGACGATCGACCACGGCTTGAGCCGCGCGACGAAGCGGCCGGTCGCGTCGCTGCCGCGCTGCCCGAGCACGCGGCGCGTGAGGATGCCCGCGGCCAGCGGCAGCACCACGTAGAGCACGGTCGACAGGATCAGCGTCTCCCAGGGCACGGTGAGGTCGGTCACGCCGAGCAGGAACGCGGCGATCGGCGCGAACGCCACCACCATGACGAGGTCGTTGACCGACACCTGCACCAGGGTATAGCTGGCGTCGCCCTTGACCAGCTGGCTCCAGACGAACACCATCGCCGTGCACGGCGCGACGCCGAGCAGGATCATGCCGGCGATGTACTCGTCGGCCGCGCGCGGGTCGACCCAGCCGGCGAAGACGAGCTTGAAGAACAGCACGCCCAGCGCCGCCATCGTGAACGGCTTGACGAGCCAGTTGATCACCAGCGTCAGCGCGAGGCCCTGCGGCCGGCGCCCGACGTCCCGCACCGCGCCCCAGTCGATCTGGATCATCATCGGATAGATCATCACCCAGATCAGCGCGGCCACCACCAGGTTGACGTGCGCGACCTCGAGCGCGGCGACGGTCCGGAACAGGCCCGGCAGCGCCAGGCCCAGCGCCACGCCGGCACCGATGCCCAGCGCGACCCACACGGTGAGAAAGCGTTCGAACAGTCCCATGGTGTCCTGAAGGAAGCGTCCTAGGCCGTCGCCAGCCGGCGCGCGGTCGCCTGCAGGACGTCGGGGCGCAATTGCTCCTCCGGCAGCGCGCACAGGCGCTCCAGGCGCTCCCGGATGGCCGCGAGGGTGCGGCGAAACGCCGCCAGCTTCACCGCGTCCGGCGCCGCGCCCGCCGAGGGATCGGCGTAGCCCCAGTGCGCCGTCGCCGGATGGCCCGGCCACACCGGGCAGGTCTCGCCGGCGGCGCTGTCGCAGACCGTGATCACGAGGTCCATCGCCGGCGCCTGCGGGCCGGCGAAGGCGTGCCAGCTCTTCGAGCACAGTCCGGCCGTGGGAATGCCGGCCTCGGCCAGCGCCGCCAGCCCGAGCGGGTTGGGCTGCTGGTTCGGCCGCGGGCTGCTTCCGGCCGAGTAGGCGCGGAAGCGGCCGCCGCCGATGTGATTGAGCACGGCCTCGGCGAGGATGCTGCGCGCCGAGTTGTGGGTGCAGAGGAACAGGACGTTGACCGGTCCCGCGCGCGCGGCCATCCTAGCAGCAGGCATTCGCGCTCTTGACCGCGACGCCCACCGGCTTGCCGCGGGTCGGCGCGCAGCCGGCGGCACTCGCCGGCGCCGGGTCGCTGGCGCAGCACGGCGCCGCGTCGACGCCGCGCACCGGCGCCTTCTCGCTGAACACCGGGATGTTGCCGAGCGTGTGGAACTGCTCCCATGCGATGCCCTGCGGGTCGGTGACCCAGTACTTGTCGCTGCGCGCATAGCAGCAGGTGGTCTGGCCTTCGTCGAGCATGGCCATGTCGGCGGCGCTGGCACGCGCCTTCAGGGCCTGGAGTTCGTCCTCGGTGTCGGTCTGGAAGCCCAGGTGGTCGATGCCCGGCGCCGCGCCGCGCGTGGAAATGGCGAAATTGACGCGCGGATCCTCGATCATCCACTTCGCGTAGTCGGCCTCGACGCGCGTCGGCGCGGCGGCGAACAGCCGGGAGTAGAAGGCGATGCTCTTGGCAAGGTCCTCGACATGCAGGTGGACGTGAAAGCGGTTCATGGCACTCCTTTCGTGGTCGTCAGCAGGTGGCACAGGCGGGTGCGGCCAGGCAGGCTTCGCCCTGGCAGCAGTTGGCGGTGAGAAAGGCGAGCAGCCCGGTCATGCGCTCGAACGAGGCGCGGTAGATCAGGTTGCGCCCATCGCGCTGCTGCGTCACCAGGCCCGCATGCAGCAGCTCCTTGAGGTGAAACGACAGCGTGTTGGGGGCGACCTCGAGCGCTTCGCACAGCGCCCCCGGGGTGAGCCCCGCCGGGCCGGTCACCACCAGGGCGCGGAACACCTTCAGGCGCATGCTGTGGGCCAGCGCGGCGAGGGCGCGAATCACATCACTCTCTTCCATGATTCAAGAATAATCGAAATAATGGGATCGCGCAAGCCCCTTCTGTCAGGGGCCGTGCGCACGCGCCGGCAGCGGGCTTGCCCTGGATCAACCCGGCGCGCGCGGCACGCAGTCCAATGACGGGAATCGCGCAGCATCGGCGCCAGCAGAAGGGAGGCCAGCGTGACCCATGTCGTCCAGGTCCGTCTCCGGCAGGAGAAGGACTATCGTTTCGCCATCGAATTCGGCGCCGGCGTGCCGGTGCTCGTCGGCGACGAACCCCCGCCGCTCGGTGGCGGCAGCGGCCCGTCGCCCGTGCAGCTGCTGGCCGCCGCGGTCGGCAACTGCCTCTCGGACAGCCTGCATTTCGCACTCGCCAAGTTCAAGCAGGAGGCGCGCGGCATCGACACGCAGGTCACGGCCACGATCGATCGCAACGCCGAGGGGCGGCTGCGGGTGGTGCGCATGCAGGTGGAGGTGCGCCTCGGTGCCGCGGCCGCGCAGCTTGCGCACCTCGAGCGCGTGCTGGCGCAGTTCGAGGGCTTCTGCACGGTGGCCCAGAGTGTCGGGCAAGGCCTGCCGGTCGAGGTTGCCGTCTATGATGGCGCCGGTACCCGTGTCAAGTGAGGACGAGGACAGCATGCGCACACCGATTCCCGCGGCCGCGCCGCGCAAGACCCACGCCCAGGCACTGGCGCGCTGGAACGAGCGCTACGGCGCACCCGGCTTTCTGTTCGGCGAGGCGCCCAACGCCTACCTGGTCGCGAAGGCCGACCTGCTGCCGCCGCAGGGCCGCGCGCTCTCGGTGGCGGACGGCGAGGGCCGCAACAGCGTCTGGCTCGCCGGACGCGGCCTCGCGGTCGATGCGCTGGACTTCTCGCCCGTGGCGGTGGCGAAGGCACGCGCGTTCGCCGCCGCGCGCGGCGTCACGGTCGACTTCGCCGTGGCCAACGTGGTCGATCTGGCGTGGCCCGAGGCGCTCTACGACGTGATCGCGGCGATCTTCATCCAGTTCGCCACGCCCGCCGAGCGCGCGCAGCTGTTCGAGCGCTTCAAGCGCGCCCTCAAGCCCGGCGGCCTCCTGATCCTGCAGGGCTATCGCGTCGAGCAGCTCGGCTACGGCACCGGCGGTCCGCCGGAACGCGACCATCTCTACACGGTCGACCTGGTGCGCGCGGCCTTCGCCGATTGCGAGATCGTCGAGCTGCGCGGCTACGACGAGGCGATCCACGAAGGCAGCGGCCACCGCGGCATGTCGGCGCTGCTCGGCGCCGTGGTGCGCCGCCCGCCGGCCTGAGGCGCGGACGCGCGCGGGAGCAGTCATGATCTTCGTGCCGAACATGCACCGGTTCGACCGCCTCGCGCGGCTGCTGCTGGGCCTGGTGGCCGCGGAGGCGGGGTTCTTCTGGCTGGCCGGGCCGGCGCGGCTGGGCGCCTATGCGCTCGGGCTGTACCTGATCGCGACCGCCCTTGCCGGCTATTGCCCGCCGTACGCGCTGCTCGGCATCCGGCGCTGGGCAGGCAGCGCGGGCGGGGGCAACGTCCTCGGTGCGGCATCGGCGATCGCGGTCATCGTGATCGTCGCCAGCGTCGGCTATGGCAGTCACTTCGCGACGCGCAAGCTGTTCCTGGCCGAGTACGGCGCCATGAACCACGACTACAAGCAGGTGCTGTTCCACACCGGCCGCAACGACCGTGCCGCGGCCCTGCGCCACTACGAGGCGCTGGTCAGGCGCTACGCGGAATTCCAGTCGAAATACGAAAGCTTCCACCCGTGGGCGTTGCGCGGCGACGCACAGCTCGATGGCGACCTCAAGCGCGTCGCCGCGATCATCGCCGCCGCGCGCGCCGACGTGGTCGCGGGGAATCTGCAGCAGGCCCACGTGGCGCTCGAGGCCGCGCGTCCGGTGCTGCAGGGCATCCTCAAGCGCAACGACTTCTCGCTGCTGGCGGTCGCGCTGGTCGATTTTCACGACCCGATGGAAGCCCTGGTCGAGGCCGCCGTGCGCGGCGACGATGCCCGCGTCGTTGCCCTGTACGCGGCGGCGCATGCGGGCATGCAGGCCGTCGAGGCGCAGGCGCAGGACGCCGAGATCCGCGCGATCCGCGGGCATCTGGACGAGTTGCTCGCCCTGGCGCGCGCGGGCCGGCGCGACGCGCTGCCGGCCGCCGGCGAACAGCTCAAGCGCAGCTTCGCCAAGGTCTACCTCGTGCGCGGCTGAACCCGCGCGTCGCGCCCGGCTCAGCGCGTGCGCGCGATCGCGCTCCAGGCGACGAACGCGATCGCGAGCCACACCGCGAAGCGGAACAGCAGCGCCGCCACCGTGCGCATCTCGTAGGCGCCGCCCGCGGTGATGTGCCAGCCGAAGCCGGCGGAAACCAGCGCGATGGCGCCGACGAGCCCGAGCGCGAGCCAGACGCCCTCGCGCCGCATCGCCCACAACGCGAGGGCCGCGAGCACGTAGACGAAGCCCGAGCAGAAATTGAACCAGACGACGAACCCGGCATAGGCACCGGCGCTCGCGCGCGCGGCATCGGGGCCGAAGAGCACCATGCCGGCGGACAGGATCGAGAGGAGTCCGAACACCGCCGCGACCAGCGCCGCGACGGCGATCGAACGGGGACGGCGTGCAGCGGAGATTGACATGACCGGAAACTCCCATCGCGCGGGCCGGACACCGGAGGCGGCGTCCGCGGGCCGCACCTCGCGCCCGCACCATGCAGTTGATCACTGCGGGAACGGCGGCGCTTGACCTGGGTCAACGCGGCGTCCGCGACCGGCGCCTCGGCGCGACGCCTGCCTTCCGGGCCGCGCGGGTCAGCCGGTGCCGGCGCGCAGCACCTTCGCCAGCCACCAGACGACGAGCGCGGCGCCGACAATCCAGAGGGCGATGATGATGACCGCTGCCGCCGCGCTGCGGGCCGGCCGCTCGAGGGCGCTGGCGGCGCGCGTGCGCGCCTGCGCCAGCACCTCCGCGGGCACGAGCCTGAGCGCCAGCGCGATCCCCAGCGGCACCAGGACCAGGTCGTCGAGATAGCCGAGCACCGGGATGAAGTCCGGGATCAGGTCGATCGGCGAGAGCGCGTAGGCGACGACGGCACCGGCGACCAGCCGCGCCAGCCACGGGGTGCGCGGATCGCGCACCGCGTAGTAGAGGGCCAGGGTTTCGCGCTTCAGCGCGCGGGCGCGTTCGCGCAGGTCCATGAGGGTCTCATGCGGGAGGCCGGCGTCCGGGCGCGCGACGACCGCGCGCTCGCGACGTCGCGGCACGGCCCACCTAGGGGTCGCCAGCGCGGGGAAGTCGACATGATGGCACGTGCATCGGCCGGTTCGCGGCGGTCCGCCGCCGCGTCAATGTCGCACGAAACCCGGGCTTGCGCGCGGGCCCGCGTTTGACCTACCATCCATGGCTC
This sequence comes from Burkholderiales bacterium, assembly GCA_016790695.1. GTDB lineage: Bacteria > Pseudomonadota > Gammaproteobacteria > Burkholderiales > JAEUOS01 > JAEUOS01. The sequence continues at coordinate 5,987 of JAEUOS010000143.1, read as the reverse complement.
GGGGCGCGCGCAGACTCCCGGGTTCTCCAGGCGGTGTCCAACTCGCCCAAGTGCTGCGCATCCGGCGAAAGGCTTCTCATGGACACCGCGCGCTTGCACGATCGACCCCCATCCATTTCCATTGCTGCCCTGGCGCGCCGCATCGGCACGGCTGCGGCACCGCTGGTCGCCGACGTGCGCCGCGCCGCCGCGTACGAAGCCGACGCCCAGGTGATCGCCGGCGCCTTGCGCATCCTGCCCGACGCCGTCGGCGCGGCGCTGGCCCGCCTTCCAAAGGGGCGGCCGATCGTCGTCTATTGCGTCCATGGCCACGAGGTCAGCCAGGGCGCGGCGCGCGACCTTGTCCAGGCTGGCGCCGACGCCTGCTTTCTCGAAGGCGGGATCGGGGCCTGGCGCGAGGCGGGACTGCCGCTGATGCGGAAGATGCCCGAACTGGGCTTGCCGGCGACGCCGGGCAAGGGGACGCGCTGGGTCACCCGCGAGCGACCGAAGATCGATCGCATCGCCTGCCCGTGGCTGATCCGGCGCTTCCTCGATCCGCTGGCGGAATTCCTCTACGTGCCGGCAGCCGCGGTGACGGCGGCCGCGCAGCGCGAAGGCGCGACTCCCTACGATGTGCCGGGCGTGCGCATCTCGCACCGCGGCGACGCCGGCGAGCGCTGCAGCTTCGACGCGCTCCTGGACGACAGCGGCATCGACGATCGGTGCCTCGCGGACCTCGCGTGCATCGTGCGCGGCGCCGACACCGGGCGGTGCGAGCTGACCCCGGAGTCGGCGGGCCTGCTTGCCGTGTCGCTCGGGCTCTCGGTCAACCATGCGGACGACCACGCGATGCTCGATGCGGGCATGGTGGTCTACGATGCCCTCTGCGCCTGGCTGCGCGCGGCGCGCGCCGAGGTCCACAACGCCGACCTGTTCAGGAAGCCATGACCGAACCGTCCCCATCCCCGGCCCCCGCCCCGATCTCCTTCGGCGAGGCGTTCCGCTTCTGGCTCAAGCTCGGCTTCATCAGCTTCGGCGGCCCGGCGGGGCAGATCGCGATCATGCACCAGGAACTCGTCGAGCGCCGCCGCTGGATCTCGGAAAAGCGCTTCCTGCATGCGCTCAACTACTGCATGGTGCTCCCCGGGCCGGAGGCGCAGCAGCTCGCCACCTACATCGGCTGGCTGATGCACCGCACCTGGGGCGGCATCGTCGCCGGCAGCCTGTTCGTGCTGCCGTCGCTGGCGATCCTGATCCTGCTGTCGTGGATCTACGTGGCCTTCGGCAGCACCGCGCTGGTGGCGGGCCTGTTCTACGGCATCAAGCCGGCGGTCACCGCGATCGTGCTCGCCGCCGCGCATCGGATCGGCGCGCGCGCGCTCAAGGGGCCGGTGCCGTGGGTGATCGCGGGCGGCGCGTTCCTCGCCATCTTCGGCCTCGACGTGCCGTTTCCGGTGATCGTGATCGCGGCGGGCCTGATCGGCGCGCTCGATGGCCGCCTGGCACCGCATCGCTATCGCCAGGCCGGCGGCCACGGCGGCGCCGGCAAGGCGGCCGCGCCCGCGGTCATCGACGACGCGTCGCCGACCCCGGCGCACGCCCGGTTCACCTGGGGACGCCTGGCGCGCGTGGCCTTGATCGGCGCCCTGCTGTGGATCGTGCCGATGGCTGCGCTGGTCGCGCTCTGGGGCGTCGACCACACGCTGACGCAGATGGGCTGGTTCTTCACCAAGGCGGCGCTGCTCACCTTCGGCGGCGCCTACGCGGTGCTGCCCTACGTCTACCAGGGCGCGGTTGCGCACTTCCAGTGGCTCACGCCGGCGCAGATGATCGACGGCCTGGCGCTGGGCGAGACCACGCCCGGACCGCTGATCATGGTGGTGGCCTTCGTCGGCTTCGTCGGCGGGCACGCGAAGGCGCTGTTCGGGCCGGACAGCCTGTTCCTCGCCGGCGCCACGGCCGCCTGCGTGGTCACCTGGTTCACCTTCCTGCCCTCGTTCCTGTTCATCCTCGGCGGCGGGCCGCTGGTCGAGTCGACCCACGACGAGATCCGCTTCACCGCGCCGCTCTCGGCGATCACCGCGGCGGTGGTCGGCGTGATCGTCAACCTGGCGCTGTTCTTCGGCTACCACGTGCTGTGGCCGAGGGGATTCGGCGGCGGCTTCGACTGGGTGGCGGCGGCGATCGCGCTCGCCGCGGCGATTGCGCTCCTGCGCTACAGGGTCAACGTCATGCAGGTGATCGCTGCCTGCGCGCTCGCGGGGCTGGCAGCGCGCGCCGCGCTGGGCTGACGGCCCGCGGCCGAGGGAAACGCGGCTGCGCTGGCGCCGGACGCGATGGGGCAAAAAAAAGCGGAGCCGACGGCTCCGCTCTTTCCATCCGCGCCGGCTTCGGCGCGACGTTCAGGCCGTGCGGCGCTGGCGACGCGACCAGCCCAGGCCGGCAAAGGCCAGACCGAGCAGCGCGAGCGAACCCGGTTCGGGGGTGGCGTTGGGCCTGACCAGGTTGCTGTCGTCGAAGACGAGCGTCGCGGGATTCTGGGAGCCTCCTGCGGCGAACAATGCACTCACCGAGGAGCCGTCGGCAAAGAACATGGTTGCAACCTCGTCACCCCGGAGGCCAGGGGCCAGCCCTTCGTCCACGAACGTGCCGTTCCAGCCGCCGTAATCCAGACCGGTATAACTGAACGTGCCGCCGGTCCCGACGTTCAGGCCGAACCACGAAACAGTGAAGGCGCCGTCGGCAGCAGGCTGGTTGGTGAAGGTCCCCACCGGACTGCCCAGCGAACCGATCGGCGGCAATTCCCAGATGCCGGATGCCGGCGAGCCCGAATCGGCGACGAAATCGATGCGGAAGCCGACCATGACCTGACTGCTGTTGTTGGTCACCACGCCCGCCTGCATGTAGACGGAGTCGTTGGGATTGTAGGTGCCGATGGGGACGGCCTGGACGGAGCCTGCGAGCAGTGCGCCGATTGCGAACAGCAGTTTTTTCATTTCATCTTCTCCGTAAGAGTTCGAAGCGGCACGTTGACCGCACACGCCAGCTAGACTGGTCTGGCGGTAATGCAGAATCCATGCCATCGATTCAAGTCATTGAAATCATGTGATAAGTTTCTGGCTTCCTTCAGGAATGTAAGATTTTCCGACACAGGTGACGTGCATTTCCCCAGGGCGCGTTCTACCGATGTGCGGGGGCGGGGCAGGGTCACGAAAATGTCATTTGACCGCCTTACCGTGGCTCGCTAGGCTCCACGGATTTTTTCGGAACGTCGCTGCGGTGGTGTCTCGTTCGTTCATGTGCAGGCTCAGGCGCGCGGTGCCGGTCGCCGCGCTGGCCGTTGCCGGCCCCTGGCCGGGCGGGGCGGCGGCTTCTTCCGACGCGCAGGCCTGGGATGCGAAGTTCCAGGCGACTTACGTCTGGCAGCGCAAGGCGGCGTTCGAGGCGCCCTACTCGGGACGCAACAGCCTCTCGCCGGCGCGCGAGAAGAGCTATTCGTTCACCGCCACGGCGGCGTTCGGCGTGCGCGCGTGGCGCGGCGGCGAACTGTATTTCAATCCCGAGGTCGCGCAGGGGGTGCCGCTGTCCGGCCTGGTCGGCCTCGGCGGCTTTTCCAACGGCGAGATCGCGCGCACCGCCGGCGCACACCCGACCCTGTACCGGGCGCGCATGTTCCTGCGCCAGACCTGGGGCTTCGGCGGCGAACGGGAAACCGTGGAATCGGAGGCGAACCAGCTCGGCGGCAGCGTCGACCGCCGGCGCCTGGTGGTCACCGCGGGCAACCTGTCGGTGCTGGACCTGTTCGACGACAACGCCTACAGCCACGACGCGCGCACCCAGTTCCTCAACTGGTCGCTTCTCACCCACGGCGCCTACGACTTCGCGGCCGACGCGCGCGGCTACTCGACCGGGATCGCGCTCGAGTATTTCCACGACGCCTGGGCGCTGCGCTTCGGGCGCTTCACCCAGCCGCGCGAGCCCAACGGCCTGCCGCTCGACCACCGGCTGCTGCAGCACTACGGCGACCAGGTCGAGCTCGAGCACGCGCACACGCTCGGCGGGCAGCCGGGCCGGCTGCGGCTGCTCGTCTATCGCAACGTCGCGCGCATGGCGCGCTTCGCCGACGCGCTCGATTTCGCCGCCGTCAACGGCGGCGTCCCCGACCTGGGCCGCGTGCGCGCCGGCCGCCAGGCGCGCCGCGGCATCGGCATCAATCTCGAGCAGGCGGTGACGCCCGCGCTCGGCGTGTTCGCGCGCGCGATGCGTTCGGACGGCCGCACCGAGACCTACGCCTTCACCGAGATCGACACGTCGGCCTCCGCCGGCGCCGTGCTGCGCGGCCGCGCCTGGGGCCGGGCGCAGGACGCGGTCGGCGTCGCGCTGGCACGCAACGGCCTGTCGAACGATCGCCGCAACTACCTCGCGGCCGGCGGCCTCGGCTTCTTCATCGGCGACGGCCGCCTCAACTACCGGCCCGAGACCCTCGTCGAGGCCTACTACAGCCTCGGCGTCTCGCGCCATCTCTGGCTCTCGTTCGACTGGCAGCACATCCGCAACCCGGCCTACAACGCCGACCGCGGCCCGGTGAACATCGGCACGGTGCGCCTGCACGCGGCGTTCTGACGCCGCGGCCGGCGCGCCGCGCTGCTACCATCCGCAACCGGTGCCGGCGACGGTCGCGTGCAGACCCCGGGTCCGCGCCGGCACGGAGACCAGCCCATGAACCAGACCGCCGCTGCGCCGCCCGCATTGAGCAACTTCCATCACGTCGCGTTCCGCTGCCGCGATGCCGAGGAGACGCGGCGGTTCTACGAGGGCGTGCTCGGCCTGCCGCTGTCCATCGCGCTCGATCTCGCCGAGATCTCCGGCACCGACACGCGGCTCGAGTACATGCACCTGTTCTTCCGCCTGGAGGACGGCAACTTCATCGCGTTCTTCGACGCGCCGGATTCGGTGCGGCCCGAGCATTTCAGGAAGCAGTCGGGCTTCAACCGTCATCTCGCGTTCGAGACCCGCGCGGCGGACGGGCTCGAGCGCTACATGGAGCGACTGCGGGCGCACGGCGTGGAATTCTGGGGGCCGCTCGACCACGGGTTCGTGACGTCGATCTACTTCTACGATCCGAACGGCATCAACCTCGAGATCACCTGCCGCACGGCCGGCTACGACGCGATCCTCGCCGAGGAGGCGCTCCGGAAGGACGCCGCGCTCGCCGCGTGGACCGAGCGCACGCGTGGCCGGAAGGCGGAGCGGCTCGCCGACGCGACCCCGCAGGCGTAGGCGGGAGACCGGAGACGGCGCGGCGCCGACCAGGGGAGGAAGCAGGCGTGGCGGATGCGACGAGGGAGTTCGACTACGAGAGGCGGCCGATCCTGGTGGTGTTCCGGGAGGCCGCGACGATCAAGGAAACCTACGCCGGCCGCACCGACACCGTGGTGCTGGAGGCGCACCACCTGGTGCCGCGCGCCGCGCCGTCGAAGACGGTGCTGGTGTTCATGCATCCGATCGGCGGCACCCAGTACCTGCCGATGGTCGGCGGTTTCGCGCGCCGCGGCGTGCACGTGATCTCGTGCAACAGCCGCTACCCGCGCAACGACACCGCGCTGATCATGGAAAAGGTGGCCCTCGACCTGGCCGCCTGCGTGCGCCACGCGCGCGATAAGCTGGGCTACGACAAGGTCGTGCTGGCGGGCTGGTCCGGCGGCGGCTCGCTGTCGCTCTTCTATCAGGCGCAGGCGGAGCGGCCCACGGTCACCGCCACGCCGGCGGGCGATCCGCCGGACCTCACGCAATCGCGCATGCCGCAGGCGGACGCGGTGCTGCTCCTGGCGGCGCACCAGAGCCGCGCCAGGACGCTCACCGAATGGCTGGACCCGTCGATCACCGACGAGGCACGGCCGTTCGAGCGCGACCCGAAGCTCAACCTCTATGACCCGGCAAATCCGGCGCAACCACCCTACGACTCCGCATTCCTCGCCGCCTACCGCGCGGCGCAGGTGGCGCGC
>JAEUOS010000084.1 GCA_016790695.1 Burkholderiales bacterium | reverse complement strand
GTCGCCTGAAGGTCACTGGAAGTCACTTTCACAATGCGAACGTCGGCCACCTGCTCAAGAGCCGCGCCGCCGAGAGCCACATTCGCTACAACAGGCTGGGTGACGGCGGCAAGGCAAGCTACGAGCTCGAATTTCCCAATGGAGGCGTCGCCGTGGTTGTGGGCAACATCATCCAGCAAGGCCGAGAAACGGAGAATCCCGTGATGGTCTCGTTTGGCGCGGAGGGATACCCATGGCCGGTCAATGCGCTCTACCTCACGCACAACACGATGATCGACAACCTGGAGTCCGGGGGCGTACCACTCTGGGTGGCCCCCGGGAGCCGCAAGGTGTTCGCCGCAAACAACGTCGTTGTCGGGACATTGCGGCTCGAGGCCGCAGGGGATGGCACCTTCATCGACAACCCCACTGCAGAGCGAGGCGACTTCGTGAACGCAGAGGCAGGCGACTTCAGGCCGCGTGCCGGTTCACGGCTCGACGTGCCGGCGCGTTGGCTCGACCAGGACGCGGCGTTATCGCTGCGTCCGCGTCGTGAGTATCGCGCCCCACGGGGCACGCGAGTGCTCACCGGCCAGAGTCCGCGCCAAGGCGCGATGCAAGGGCGCGAGTGATCGTGAGCGACGGAGGAGCCATCCGGCGATTCGCGTTTCCTGTCGCTGCGCTCTGCTGCGGGACCCTGGCGGCGTGGATTGCTGCGGCGCATCCTCTTTCGCCAGCACTGGCAGCAAGCCTCGCTGGCGTGATTGGGCTGGCCACCGGACTCAGGCCGCAAGTCGTCCTGTGCTGGCTGCCCGCCATTCTTCCAGTGGCAGGTCTGGCCCCTTGGACCGGTTGGCTCGTGGTCGAGGAGTTCGATCTGCTGGTCTGCGCGGCCGCCGCCGGCGCGTACGCAGCCATAGCGGTTGGCGCATGGAGAGACGGGGACCGGATCCCGGTGCGGCGCCCGCTTTCGCGCGCGACCATTGCGCTCTTCACGGTGTTGGCCGTTGGCATGTCCTGGTCGATCCTTGCGCGAGCCGATCTCAGCCAGGGGGCGGCCCATCTGGCCTATCGAGGCTATCTCGATCCCCTGAATGCCTTGCGTGTCGGCAAGAGCCTGCTGCTCGCGCTTCTTGTCGTCCCGCTGGTTCAGCACGCGTTGCGGCAGGACCCTTCGGAGGCGGGGCGATTGGTGTCCGCTGGCATGATCGCCGGACTGGCAGCCGGTGCGCTCGCGGTCGTCTGGGAGCGACTGGCGTTCACCGGATTGACGGATTTCTCGACGGATTATCGGGCCACGGCGCTCTTCTGGGAGATGCACGTCGGCGGGGCCGCGCTAGACGGATTCCTCGCGCTGACCGTTCCCTTCGCGGTCCACGCGCTGATGTCTGCGCGGAAGGTGTCGCGGTGGGGAATGTGCGCAATCGTCGCCGGCCTGGCCGGCTATGCCTGTCTCGTGACATTCTCGCGCGGTGTCTACGTCGGGGTGCCGGTTGCCATTGCGGCAACCGCATGGCTCGCCTTGCGCCGCGGAAGGCCGCACGAGGCAACGCTCCGCGGCGGCTGGTGGGGCTGGTTCATCCTCGCCATCGCAGCGGGCGTCGGCGCCGCGATCGCGTTCCGGCACGGCGGTTACCGGGCCCTTGCGGCAGTTGTCGCCACGGGACTATTGATGCTACCGATCGCGCCATCGGCGCGCCGGCTGACCGGCGGCGCAATGGTGACCGGCGTCGGTGCAGGCATTCTCTGCGGCACAGCCGGCGGCATCGTGGTGCAGCTGCTGCCAAAGGGGGTGTACGCGGCTTTCGCTGTTGCCTGCGCGGCGACTCTCTACATGGCTCGCCGGGCCGCCGACGGACAATCGCGCGGAATGGACATCGGTGCTGTCGCGTGCTGGTCGCTGCTGGCCCCCGGCTGCGCATGGATCGCGTTCCATTGGGGTGGAGGCGCGGCGTTGCGCGACGTGGTGGCGGTCCTGGTCGTCGTCCTCGGACTTTTCCTCTGGGCGTCCCGGGCATCCGTTCCGCTCTGGGGCAATGCCTGGCGTAGTCACGCGGCAATCGGTGCGATGGTGCTCGGGGTGTCGGCGCTGGCGGCGGTGTTCGGGGGAGGTGCCTACATGCGGGATCGATTCGGTTCATCCGAAGCCGATTTCGGCGGCCGGCTCAGTCACTGGGGGGAGAGCCTCGGACTACTGAAGCACGGGACCGACTGGCTGGCGGGGATTGGGCCGGGCCGCTTTCCGGCCGCATTCTTCTTCGACGCACGCGACTCGATGTTCCCCGGCGCGTATCGCGTCGACTCGGAGGGTGAGAACCGCTTCCTAGTGCTGTCGGGACCCCGATTCATGGCGGATCGGCGCGAATGGCTGAAGGTGTCGCAGCGCATCGCGCCTGCTGCGGGCACCTATCTGGTGTCGATGAAAGCGCGCTCGGCCCGCGAGGGCGTGCTGCATGTCGAAATCTGTGAGCAGCACCTGCTCTACAGCCGCGGGTGCGCCGTCGCGTCGCTGGTGGTCGGAAAGGCCAATGGTGCGTGGGAGCAGATCGAGAGCCGTCTCGATGGCCGTGACCTGTCCAGCGGAAGGTGGCATGCTCCGCGACTTGGCTTCTTTTCCGTCGCGGCGGTCACGCGCGGACAGCGTATTGATGTCGACGATCTGCGCGTGATCGGCCCGAGTGGCCAGGTGCTGCTCAACGGCGACTTTTCCGAAGGCCTCGCCCGATGGTTTCCATTGAGCGAGGCCATCCACCTGCCGTGGCACGCGAAGAATCTGTTCTTGCACGTCCTGATAGAGCACGGGATGATCGGCCTGGGCCTGCTGGTAGTCGCCCTGGGCGCGGCGCTCTGGCGTTCTGCCTTGGGACGAAGCGCGGACCATCCGGTCGCGCCTCCCCTGGCGGGCGCGCTGGCCGGATTCCTTGTCGTGGGCCTGTTCGACAGCCTGCTCGACGTTCCTCGCGTCGCGTTTCTGTTCTACCTCTGCGTGTTTCTGGCGCTCCTGATTCGTCCCGTCCGACGCGCGTCATCGGGCGGTGCGGCGAACGCCGCACCGCCCGGCGCCGGGGGCGAGGCGACAGGCCTGCCCTAGAGGCAGGGTTCGCCGCTTGGTATCGCCCCTTGCGGGGTGGCGGCATCGCGCGGGCGCGCGCAAAAGTCCGCTGCGACGCCCTCGCCGCGTGCGACATGTTCCGGCTTTGCGCGCCAGCGCAGGTTCAGCTTCTCGGGAGCGTCGAACAGGCGGTCGAGCTTTCCCACGATATTGTCTCGAACCGTCAGCCATGCGTCGTCGCGGGCACGCAACCGGCCGTCGAGAATGTTTCCGTAGACCTCCGCGGAGGTGGGATGCCCTCGCAAGTCGATGCCTTCCGTGTTGACCAGCGTGTTGAATCCAACCGTGATGCGAGTGGCCTTGTGGACGTCGATGCCGAAATCGTTGCAGTGGGCGACGACATTGTTGGCGACGATGGCCTCGCTGTGCTCGGTGGTGCAGCGTCCGTCACGGCAGTGGCCGCTTTCTGTTCCTCCGCCGCCGAGGGATATGCCGATACGTTGCCCGTGCCCGCCCGTCCGCGCGCTCGCGCACAGGATCACGTTGCGCTCGATTCGTCCGCCGGTGCCGCCCCCCTTCATGAACATCGCATAGGAAATGCGGCTTCCCAGGTCCTTGGAGATATCTGTGAACAGGTTGTCGACAACCACCCAGCGACTCGCGCCGACCAGGTCGATCGCTGCCACCGATCGCGTGGTCTGTCGAGGCCGGTGGTTGCGAAAGGTATTGCGTTCGATGGTGCCGCCATCGGGCCATGCGCCATCCTCGCCATTGATCTTGATCGCCGCGTTAAAGTCGCTGAAGGAATTGTTACTGACGCGCACGCCTTGCGCGACGCCGACGACATGCAGAGCGTGCTCGCATGTGTTGTCGTCCGAGCACACGCCCTTGAATGCCAGATTCTCGAAGATCCAGTGGGGCCGGGCGACGCGGATGCCTTCTTCCGCCGCGACTTCGATGATCGCGTCGCCGAACGTGGGTGCATGGACCCGGATCGGGCGATCACCGTTGCCGCCGGCCGCGGTCTCGACCTTGCGGGTCAATCTGTAGATTCCGGGGGCGAGGACGATCTCGGTGCCGGCGGTCGCGGCACGGATCGCCGCGGCCAGGTCATCCCCTGTTCGTACCAGGTACCGTCCGCCTTGTGGAGGCATTGCAGCGCGCGCCTCGGCGCGCGGCGCCGGGGCCCTCGGTGGCGTCCGACCAGCGTTTCCCGGCGTCGCACCCTTGCCCAAGGTCGCGATGGCCGCGGCGGGGGCGTCCCGTTCAACGAACGGTCGCAGCCACTTGACGACCGGTGTGGCGGCATCCGCAAGCCAGGCTTGTTCGCTGGCCCAGGCGGCGGTGAAGCGCAGGGCCTCGGCCGGCGTCCGGTTTGCCGAGGCGATGGCCAGCATGGCACCGACCGGGACCAACACGAGGGCGACAAGGAGCCAGGCGATCGAGCGTCGAAAAGTGGAGGCCATTGGTCGCCTGCGCGGTCCAGATGAATGAGTCATTCTCGCCGATGATCGTCCCGCTTGCAGGCGGCATGTCGCCGTGCCGGGAAGCGCGCGGGGATCGGCATCATCGGAACCGCGCCTGTCGAAGTCGGGGGACCCGGAGGTCGGCGGCGGAACGCGTCGGTGGAGCACATCCGATGCAATGTGGGGCCGCTCAACGTGATGCCGCTCGAGCGCAGGGCAGGTACATGCTTCCCGTACAATCCTCGATCAATGGAAGCGTCCGCTGCACTCCGGGACAAGTGGCAAGGTCGACTGGCGCCTGGTACGAGACTTCGCTCGCTTCGGCATGGCGAGGATGGCGTGACTCGGCTGCGACCGGCGCGCGCAGGGCGTGCGGTGCCTGCCCCGCGCGCGCGTGGCACCTTGCAGATCCTGTGGGCGTAAAGCGGCTTATGTCGGCTGAATTGTCCATCCGCGTCGCCGACCTCGGCAAGTGCTATCAGATCTACGATCGACCGCGCGACCGGCTGATGCAGATGCTCGTGCGCGGCCGCAGGCGCTACTACCGCGAATTCTGGGCGCTCTCCGGCGTCTCGCTCGACGTGCCCAAGGGGGAGGCGCTCGGAATCATCGGACGCAACGGCAGCGGCAAGTCGACGCTGCTGCAACTGGTGTCGGGCGTCCTCAGTCCGAGCACCGGAACGATCGAAACCCGCGGCAGGCTGGCGGCGCTGCTCGAGCTCGGCTCCGGCTTCAACGGTGACCTCACCGGACGAGAGAACGTGTTTCTGAACGGCGCGATCCTCGGCCTCGAACGGGACGAGATCGACGGGAGGTTTGCCGAGATTGCCGATTTCGCCGGCATCGGCGACTTCATCGAGCAGCCCGTCAGAACCTATTCGAGCGGGATGCTGGTGCGGCTTGCATTCGCGGTGTCGGCCTGCGTCGAACCCGACATCCTCGTCATCGACGAGGCGCTCGCTGTCGGTGACGCGGCCTTCCAGTTCAAGTGCCTGGACCGGCTGCGCAGGCTCGCGGCGCGTGGAACGACGCTGCTGTTCGTGTCCCACGACATGGGAATGATCAAGAACTTCTGCAACCAGGCGCTGTACCTGGCGGGTGGCAAGGTGCGGCATCGCGGGCCGCCGGACGAGGTATCGGAGATGTATTTCATGGATCTGCGCGACGAGCAGCGCCAGCTCGCCAGCGGGCAGCCGCGCCTGCGGCTGAAGCCGTTCCTCGGTGCCGGTCAGGGCATGGCGTTCGGCACCGACGAGGGCGCGATCATTGCGGCGGAGTTCTGCGGAACCGGGGCCATGCAGTCGACCTGCATGCGCGGCGAGACCGTCGAGCTCGAGGTCACCGTCCGATTCGCGAGCACGGTGGCCGCGCCGTCCCTCTCGGTGTCGGTGCAGGACAAGCGGATGATCAACCTCGGCGGGCACTTCTTCGCGTTGACGCCCGGCGCAGCAGGCGAAGATGACGTCGTCCGGGTGGTCAGAGTGGCGTTCGCCGCGCGCTTCCTCGCGGGGCGCTACTTCATCACGCTGCGGCTCGAGAACCGCCCGGCACCGAGAACGTTCGACGTCATCGACCGGCAGCCGGGTGTGCTGGCGCTGGAGGTGATGGAGGTGGAGCCGGCGTTCCTGGGACCGGTCGACCTCGACATGCGCCTGTCCGCCCAGCGCGCCGGGACCTTGTCATGACCGCTGCCCTCCCGACGCTGGTGCTGCACGCGGGTACGCCCAAGACCGGTACCAAGACGCTGCAGGCGGCGCTCCATGCGGCGCGGCCGGCGCTGCTTCGCGCCGGCATCCTGTTTCCCGATGTCGGCCTGACCGCGAACCACAAGCACCAGTGGATCGTCGATCTTCTCGTGGCGGGGGACCTGCCGGCGTTTCGCCGGCACCTCGCGCACGTGGCCGAACAGGCGCGCCAGTGCGGGGCGCGCCGGGGGGTGCTGTCGGCGGAGGGCATCTACCATCACTGGAGCGATTTTTCGCCGGCCGCGCGCGCGGCGCTGGGTGAGTTCGCGCGCGACTTTCGGGTCGCCGCATGGGCGACATTCCGCGAGCCGGTGGGGTTCGCGCTTTCGCTGTACACGCAGGTGCTCAAGAACGCGCCGAACCCGCTCGTGCCCTGTTATGGCGCGGACTTCGGCTTCGAGGACGCGCTTGCCGATCCCTGGTTCACCAGGCGGCTCGACTGCAGCGCGTTCGTCGCAGGCATCGAAGCCCTGTTCGGGCCGGGCAGCTTCACCGCGACCCGGTATGAGCGCGGCGGCGCGATCGAGGCGGCACGCGCCATCCTGGACGTCGGCGCCGGCGTGCTGCCCGAGGTGGCCGACCGGAATCGCGGACTGTCGGCGACCGGCATCGACTTGCTGCGGCGGCTGAATCGCGCACGGCTGGACGTCGGGCAGCGCCAGCGCGTGGTCGCGTCGATCATCGAGATCGACCAGGCGCTCGGCAGCCATGGCGGGGTGCCGGAAGTCAGCGCGAAGGCGCGCGAGCGGGTGCGCGCGGTGGCGCATCCGGGACTCGAACTGCTCGCGTCGCGGTTCGGAATCACCTGGCCCGCGGCCGTCCCGACGCCGGAGAAGGGGGCCTGATGCGTCGCGCGGTCGGGTGCGTCGCCGACGCGTCGGAGGTGTTCCTCGAGCAGGCGTGGCGCCTGCTGCAATCGTGGCGCTGGTTCGCCGGATCGGTCGCCGATGCGCCGTTCCACGTCTGCGTCGTCGGCGGCGCGCCCGAGCCCTACCGCCGGCGCTATGCGGCGCTCGGTGCCACAGTGCATGCGGTGGAGCGGTTCGGCGACCGCCATCCGACCGGCAACAAGCTGCGCTTCTTCGAGGTGGCGGAAGTGATGGCAGCCGACCACATGCTCCTCCTCGATTGCGATGTCGCGGTGGTGCAGGATCCCGCCGACCTGTTCGCCAGTCCCGGGCTCACCGCCAAGCTGGCCGACGTCGCGACGGTGTCGGTCCCGGTGTTCGAGCGGGCCTTCGCGCATTTCGGCCTGCCGATGCCGCCCGCCGTGCTCGAGACCACGGTCTGGAACCATGCGACGATCCCCTACTTCAACTCCGGCGTGATCTCGCTGTCCCGGGACGCCGCGCACCGGCTGGCGCCCACGTGGACGCGCTTCAACGGGGAACTCGCGGGCGTCTTCGCCTCGTTCGGCGGCGAAGCGCACTTCTGCGAGCAGGCGAGCCTGTCGCTGGCTCTGGTTGCGACCGGTGTGCCGTATCGGCTGGTCGGCAACGCGATGAACTTCCCGGCGCACTTTCGAGATCAGCCGCTCGACACCCCGTTCGCCCAGGAGGATCCCGTGCTGATTCACTATCACTCCCTGGTGGACGCAAACGGGCGCCTGCTGCCTTCCCGCTATCCCAGGGTCAATCAGCGCATCGCCGCGCTCAATGCGCGGCTGGCGCAGGCGGCCGGCGCGGCGCGGGATGACGCGCACGGCAGGGAGCGCGCCCGTGCATGAAGCCGCGGCAGCCGGCATCGAGCGGCCGGTGTTCATCGTCGGCACCTTCCGCAGCGGCACGACGCTACTTGCGGAACTGCTGGGCCAGTCGCCCTCCCTGTGCCACTGTCGGTTCGAGCTCAAGGACCTGTGGTCGGCGGCGGGCGGCGTGCGCATGGCCTCGCCGAAGACGCGTGACCTGGTCTGCCCGGAATGCACGGCCGCGGACTACCGTCCCGCGTCGGCTGCGGCCCTGGCGGCGGCATTCCGCACCCGCATGGAGGCCTGCGAGGGCGGTGCCGGCGGCCGGGTGCTGCTCAACAAGAATCCGCATCTGTGCAACAAGCTGCCGCTGGTCGACGCGATGTTCCCGGACGGGCGGTTCATCTGGATACATCGCGACCTGCCCCAGGTGGTGGCGAGCATCCGGCGGCTTTTCGCCGACATCGAGCGCCGCCAGCGGACGCGTCACTGGTGGCCGCTGCCCGCGGCCGGCGTCCGCAACCGCTGCTGGAACGCGGTCCACGACGATGCCGCGGCGCGCGAGGTCGAGCCGGCGCGGCTCTTTCCGGGCGGGGACGTGATCCACATCGCGGAGTACTGGCTGGAAACGAACCGCGCCGTTGCCGAGTACGTCGCGCGATTGCCGTCGTGCAGGCACGTCGAGCTTGCCGAGGAGGATCTGCTCGACGATGCCGCGCGCGAGCTCGATCGCATCGCGGGGCACCTGCAGCTGATCCGGCCGACCTGGGACCTGGCGAGCGCAGCGATCGATCCGGCGAGGAATCGCTCGTGGCGCGACGATCTGACGGGCGCGGAGATCGCCGCCTTGGCGGACTTCGTCGCCCGCCGGGGCAGCGAGATCGCGGACATCTTCAGGCGCTGCCGCGGCGCGCCGCGCGGCCAGGCCATGCAAGGAGCCGGCGCCTGAGTTCCTAGCCGCCGAGATCGATGGCCCGGATGAGCGGACACGGATGCGCCGTGCCGTTCGTCACGACGCGCACGCCGATCTCGTGCCGGCCGCGCAGTTGCCGCAGGTCGATCGCCGCGATGAAGCCGGCGCTCCGAAGTGCGGGGTCGCCGAAGTGGCGCGCCACGTCGAGGCGGACAACCTGCTGCGACCGGACCATACGTTCCGTGCCGTCGGGGCCGCGCAGGACGATCCGGGCGGCCGGTGTCGCGCCGGGGCGGATTCCGGACAGCGCGGCCCAGCCGCGCACGTCGAGCCAGCGGTCATCGTGGGCCGCGCCGGCGGCAACGATCGCGGCGTGGTCGATGTTGCACGTGGCGGCCGCAACGCCGGCGGACGGTGCCGGACCTGTCGCCTGCGGCACGTCGGGCAGCGGGGCCATGGCCTGGCGCGCGGCGTATTCGACGGTTTCGAGCACGATGACGTCCGGCTTGTGCAGCGCGACCAGGTCGGCGCGCCAGAAGCCGCGGTTCCAGTGCGCGACCACGATGCGGCTGAAATGCGGCTTCAGGAACGGCAGCAACTCGACGCCGAAGGAGTCGCGAAGCAGGAGCAGCGTCCTGCCGCCGGGCGCGTCGGTGAGCATCACCGGCGGTCCGCGCCGTTCGCCGTCGAGCGGCATGGCCAGCAGGCGGCTCGGGTCGTGCTCGGGCCGCGACGCGTATTGCGGCTGTGTCGCGCGGACCCGGTCGGCGAATCCGAGCATGCGGGCCAGGTCGCGCGGACCGGCGTCGCCGCGGTTGGCGGGGACAAAATGCGACAAGGGATGCGCCTGCATTTCCGGCAGGTCCATGGCGACGCGGTTCATCAGGGCGACATAGGCCGCATGGGCGCCGGCGCCGGACCAGTGCGTGTCGTAGATGTCGTAGGTCG
>JAEUOS010000070.1 GCA_016790695.1 Burkholderiales bacterium | reverse complement strand
TGATCGTTGAGACCGGCGGCCTCACCTGGGACCAGCTCTACACCACAGTCAACCGCGCCATCGATCCCGGCATCGACGCCATGCTCGCGGTCAATGGCAGCGGCGCCGCCCTCATCGGCAACGATGCCGGCAACGTCTTTTTCGGCAGCAGCGACGCCGGCGTGAATACCTTGACCGGTGGCGCCGGCGACGACCACTACCACATCGACGGCGGCGACGTCGTCGTCGAGGTCGATGAGGCAGGCACCGACACCGTCTACAGCTGGGCGAGCCAGACCCTGGCCTCCCACGTCGAGCACCTCGTCCTCGGCGGACCGGCGGCCATCAACGGCACCGGCAACGGCAGCGCCAATCATCTCACCGGCAACACCCAGGCCAATCGCCTCGCGGGCGGGGGCGGCGACGACACCCTCGACGGCGGTGCCGGCAGTGACACGCTCGTCGGTGGCGCCGGCGCCGACCGCCTCATCGGCGACGGCACCGCCGTCGCCGAGGTCAGCGGCCAGGACGGCGACTACATCCTGGTCGACTACCAGGGCAGCATCCGTGTGCTCGACCGTGTCGCCGGCCGCGACGGCTTCGACCATCTCACCGGCGTGGCCACCCTGCGCTATGCCAGCGGCGCCGCCACCGTCAGCCTGGGCTACGCGCGCAACCCGCTCGACTACATCGCCGCCTATCCCGACCTGATGGCCGCGTTCCAGGCCAGCGAGAACGCCGGCTACCAGCATCTGACCCAGGCCGGTGTCGCCGAAGGCCGCACCATCACCTTCGATCCGATCGGCTACCTCAACGCCAACCCGGATCTCGCCGCCGCCTTCGGCTCGAACACCACCGATACCGCCGTGCTGCGCGCCGCCACCACCCATTACATCATCACCGGCGCCGGCGAGGCGCGCGGCGCCACCTTGCTTGGCGGCGCCGGCTACGACATTGTCCGCGGCGGCGCCGGCGGCGACTGGCTCGACGGCAAGGGCGGCGCCGACGACATGACCGGCGAAACCGGCAACGACACCTATGTGGTCGACCATGCCGGCGACATTGTCAACGAGGCGGCCGGCGCCGGCGTGGACACCGTGCGCGCCGGCATCGCCTATACCCTGGGCGCCGCGGTCGAGAATCTCACCCTCACCGGCACCGCCAGCCTGGCGGGCACCGGCAACGCCCTGGCCAACCTCCTGCTCGGCAACAGCGGCGCCAACCACCTGGCCGGCCAGGATGGCGACGACACGCTCGACGGCGGTGCCGGTGCCGACACCCTCGAAGGCGGCGCCGGCAACGACACCTACTGGATCGACAACGCCGCCGATCAGGTCGTCGAAACCAGCGTCGGCACCTGGGACCAGGTCTACACCGCGGTCAGCCGCGCCTTCGACCCCGGCATCGACGCCATGCTCGCTGTCAACGGCAGCGGCGCCGCGCTCACCGGCAACGGCGACCCCAACGTCCTGTTCGGCAGCAGCGATGCGAACGTGAACACGCTCACTGGCGGCGCCGGCGACGACCATTACCACCTCGACGGCGGTGATGTGGTCGTCGAAGCGGATGGCGGCGGTACTGATACGGCGTACAGCTGGGCCAGCCTGAGCCTGGCGGCCCATGTCGAGCACCTAGCCCTGGGCGGCCCGTATGTCGCCAACGGCACCGGCAACAGTCTGGCCAATCAGCTCACGGGCAATGCCCAGGCCAACATCCTCGACGGCAACGGCGGCGCCGACACCCTCGCCGGCGGGGCGGGCAACGACACGCTCATCGGCGGCAGCGGGGCGGATCGCTTCGATTTCCGCAGCACGCCCGACGCGCTCGGCAATTTCGACGTGATCGAGGATTTCGTGGCCGGGACCGACAAGATTGGCCTGGACCACGCGGTGTACGCGCAACTGGCCGCCGGCAGCCTCGGCGCCGGCAATTTTGTCGCCAACCCTACCGGCAGCGCGGCGGATGCGAACGACGTCGTGCTTTTCAACACCACCACCGGTCAGCTCGCCTACGACGCCGACGGCAGCGGCGCGGGGGTGGCGGTGCCGTTCGCTGTGTTGCTTGGTCAGCCGGTGCTGACGGCGGCGGATTTCGCGGTGTTGTGAGCGACCCGCTTCGCATCGGCGTCGCCGGACTCGGCCGCGCGTTCACCCTCATGCTGCCGACCCTGCGCGCCGACCCGCGGGTCAAACTGGTCGCCGGCACCGACCCGCGGCCGGAGGCCGGCGCATTGCTCGCGCGCGAGTTCGGCGCGCGCATCCACGCGGACGTGGCCGCGCTCTGTGCCGACCCCGAGGTCGAGGTGGTGTACGTGGCGACGCCGCACCAGATGCACGCGGAGCACGTGCGCCTGGCCGCTGCCGCGGGCAAGCATGCGCTGGTGGAAAAGCCGATGGCGATCAACCTCGCGCAGTGCCAGGCGATGGTGGATGCGGCGCGCGCCGCGCACACGCAACTGATCATCGGGCACAGCCACAGTTTCGACCTGCCGTACCTGAAGGCGCGCGCGATCGTCGAGCGTGGCCGATTGGGCGCGGTGCGCATGGTCAACGCGCAGTACTACACGGACTTCCTGTATCGCCCACGGCGGCCGGAGGAACTCGACACGGCGCAGGGCGGCGGGGTGATCTTCAGCCAGGCGGCGCACCAGATCGACATCGTGCGCCTCTTGTGCGGCGGGCGCGCGGTGTCGGTGCGCGCGCAGACTGGTGCGTGGGATCCGGCGCGGCCCACCGAGGGCGCCTATGCGGCGCTGATCAGCTTCACCGACGGTGTGTTCGCCACCGTGGTCTACAGCGGCTATGGCGCCTATGACGGCGACGAACTCGCGGGCTGGGTCGGCGAGTCCGGGCATCCGAAGAACCCGGACGCGTACACGTCGGGCCGCGCCAAGCTTGCCGCGCTCAGTGACGCAGCCGCGGAGGCCCAGGCCAAGGCGGCGCGCAATTTCGGCGGCGCGGCCTATGTGCCGGGCGCGGCGCCGCCGCATCATCAGCATTTCGGCCATGTGGTGGTGTGCTGCGAGCGCGGCGACATCCGGCCCGGGCCGGCGGCGGTGGTGAGTTACGGCGCAGCAGGCCGCATCAGCGAGGCCCTGCCGGCACCGGCGGTGCCGCGCCGCGAGGTCATCGACGAGTTGTGGGCGGCGGTGCGCGAGGGGGTGGCGCCGCTGCACGACGGCGCCTGGTCGCTCGCCACCCTTGAAGTCTGCCTCGCGATCCTGGAGTCGGCGCGCACCGGGCGCGAAGTGCCGTTGCATCACCAGGTGGCGCCGCAGCCGGTGCGTCTGGCATGAGCCGCGACGCGGACAAGTTGCTGCCGGACGCCCTGTTGCGCCACTGGCGCGAGGCGGTGCCGGACGACCGCCTGGCCCATCTGGTCAAGGACGCCACCCGCGCCTTCGTGCGCGCGCTGCAGTTGCGCCTGGTCGAGCATTCGGTGTCCTTCGGCCACTGGACCTTCCTGCGCATCCTCTGGGAGCACGACGGCCTGACCCAGCGCGAGCTGAGCGACGAGGCCGGGGTGATGGAGCCGACCACGCATGCGGCGATCAAGGCGATGGAGGAACTGGGGTACGTGGAGCGGCGCCGCAAGGGCGAGAACCGGCGCAGCATGCACATCCACCTGACGCCGGCCGGGCGCGCGCTGCGCGAGCGCCTGGTGCCGCTGGCCATCGCGGTCAACGATGCGGCGGTGCGCGGCGTCGCCGAGGCCGACATCGCCGCCACCCGCCGCGTGCTGCTCGCGGTCATTGAAAACCTGGCTGCTTCCGAGCTGGCCGGCGGCCAGCGCCTGCCTTCCACCCGCACCCTGGCGCGGCCGGCAACGGCGCCGCGGCGCGTGGTAACTTCTGCGCCTTTGCGAAAGTCGAAAGTGCGCCAATGAGCGAATGGACCGAAGTCGCCCGGGCGGCGGACGTGCCGGAGGAAGGCACGCTGCCGGTCAATGTCGGCGGCGAGCCGGTGTGCCTGTACAACCTGGGCGGCGAGATCTTCGCCACCCACGACATCTGTTCCCACGGCAATGCCAACCTGTCGGAAGGCTTCATCGTCGAGGGCCAGATCGAATGCCCGTTCCATCAGGGCATGTTCGACATCCGCACGGGCGAAGCCACGGCAGCGCCGTGCACGGTGCCCATCCGCACCTATCCGACCAAGGTCGAGAACGGCGTGGTGTGGCTGAAGAAAACCTGAGAGATAGCGCGGCCCGCCTGCGCGCCGGCGCGGGGGTCGCGCCTTCCGGAGAACCGCGCATGAATCCCACGAGAAGACAGCATCTGCGGCAATTGGCCGCCATCGGCCTGGCCGTCGGCGCCGGCCGCGCGCAGGCCCAGGGTGCCTGGCCCAATCGTCCGCTCAGGATGGTGGTGCCGTTCCCGGCAGGCGGCACGGCCGACGTGCTCGGGCGGCTGCTCGCGCAGCGCCTCGCCGATGCGCTCGGCCAGCCGGTGGTGGTCGACAACAAGCCGGGCGCCGCCGGCAACATCGGCAGCGAGTTCGCCGCCAAGTCCCCGGCCGACGGCTACAACCTCTTCTACGCGCCGATCGGCACGCACGGCGGCATCAACCTCGCGCTCTACCCCAAGCTGGCCTACGACCCGGTCAAGGACTTCGCGCCGATCGCCCTCGCGCATACCCTGCCGAACGTGCTGATCGTCAACAATGACTTGCCGGTCAAGTCCGTCGCCGAACTCATCGCCTGGCTCAAGGCCAACCCTGGCCGCGCCAACTTCGCGTCAAGCGGCAACGGCGGCATCTCGCACCTGGGCGCGGAGCTGTTCAAGTCCATGACCGGGGTGGCGATGACCCACGTGCCCTACAAGGGCGGGGCGGCGGCGCTTACCGACCTGATCGGCGGCCGCGTGCAGCTGATGTTCGAGACCGCACCCAACGCGCTGGCCCACTATCGCGCCGGCCGGGTGCGCGCACTCGGGGTCTCCTCCGCGCGGCGCTCGGCGTCGGCGCCCGAACTGCCGACCATCGCCGAGACCGTCCCCGGCTACGAGGTCACCACCTGGACCGCGCTGTACGCGCCGGCGGGCGCGCCGCGCGAGGCGGTGCAGCGCCTCGCAGCGGAAATGGCGCGGCTCGCGCGCAACAAGGAATACGACGAGCGCCTGGCGCAGATCGGTTCTGACGCGCCGGAGTCCTCGCCCGAACACCTGGCGGCGTTCATGCAGTCCGAGATCGCCAAATGGGGCAAGCTGGTCAAGGACACCGGCGCGAAGATCGACTGACCGCCGACCACGGCACCCACCAAGGAAGACCATCATGATGCGCAGCGAACTGGGCTACAGCACCCGCGAGAACATCTACGTGCAGGGCCGCGACCTGTGCGGCGAGATCCTCGGCCACATCGACCTGGGGGCGATGGCGTTCCTCCAGCTGACCGGCCGCATGCCCAATCCCAACGAGGCGCGCCTGTTCAACGCGCTCGCGATCACCCTGGTCGAGCACGGCATCACGCCCTCGGCGATCGCCGCGCGCATGACCTACGTCGGCGCGCCCGAGGCGCTGCAGTCGGCGGTCGCGGCCGGGCTGTGCGGCCTGGGCACGGTGTTCGCGGGCACCTCGGAAGGCGCCGCGCGCCTGCTGCGCCAGGCGCTGGCCGATCCGGCCGACACCCGCTCGTTCGAAGAGCGCGCCGAGGAGATCGTCGCGCGCTCGGTCAGGGAAGGCTGGTCGATTCCCGGGGTCGGGCATCCGATCCATCGGCCGGTCGATCCGCGCACCGTGCGCCTGTTCGCGATCGCGGAGGAGACCGGCTTCAAGGGCCGGTACGTGGCGATGATGCAGGCGCTGCACCGCGCCTTCGAGAAGCACAAGGGGCGGCCGATCACGCTCAATGCCACCGGCGCGATGGGCGCCCTGTGCTGCGAACTCGGCCTGCCGGTCGAAGCCTGCCGCGGCATCGCGGTGATGGCGCGCGCGATCGGGCTGGTCGGCCATATACTCGAGGAAATCCGCTCGCCGATGTCGATCGAGCTCTGGCAGAAGGTCGAGCACGATGTCTCGGTGCCGCCGGCCGAGCGTGGCAAGGCCGGCTAGCGCCGCGCGGCGCGCAGCCGCATGAGGTGACGA
Source organism: Burkholderiales bacterium (assembly GCA_016790695.1). Classification (GTDB taxonomy): domain Bacteria; phylum Pseudomonadota; class Gammaproteobacteria; order Burkholderiales; family JAEUOS01; genus JAEUOS01. The sequence continues at coordinate 19,197 of JAEUOS010000070.1, read as the reverse complement.
CATGCACATCGCCAGGCGCATTGCGCATCGAATCCTGCTCGCAGGTGCGGTCTTCGCGAGCGCCGCGTCGCTCGCGCAGGCGCCGGCGCAGGAAGCCGGCACCGTCGAGCGGGTGTCCGGCACCGTCTCGGTGAGCGCGGCGGGCGTCGCGCGGGTCGCGCGCCCGGGCGAGCGCCTGCTGGTCGGCGAGATCCTCACCACCGAGCCGGGGGCGGAGGCGCTGGTGCGCCTGCGCGACCAGTCGACCATGGCGTTGCGGGCGAACACGCAGGTGGTGGTCGCCGAGATGCGGTTCGAGGAAAAGTCCGACGATTCGATGGTCGCCAGCCTGCTCAAGGGCACGATCCGCGCGGTCACCGGGCTGCTCGGCAGGACACGTCCGCAGGGCGTGCTGTTCCGCACACCGACCGCGACGGTCGGCATCCGCGGCACCGACCTCGAGATCGCCATCATTCCCGGCGGCGAGCGCGACCGCGCCGGCGTCTACAACTATGTGCACGAAGGCGTCACCAACATCCAGATCGGCAGTGGCGAGAACCTCGACGTGGCGGCCGAGCAGACCGGCTTCGCGCCCGACAATCCGCAGCCCGGCGAGCCGGCGCTGCAGCTGCTGCGCGAGCGCCCCGCCTTCCTGCGCGGCGGCGGCTTCGATGCCATGATGCTGCAGGTGCGTCCGCCGCCGGCGCAGCAGATCTTCATGCCGCGCATGCGCTAGCGCCTGTCAGCGCAGAATGCGCGCGCGGATCGACCGCGCCGCACGGCGTCCGTGCCGGCCCGCGCCGCACGCCGGGTATAGTCCGGCCCTTGAGCGGCTGCGAGGCCGCGCTCGTTTACTGGAGAGTTCCTGCGATGATTCGCCCGTTCCTCGCTGCCCTCGCCTTCGTCGGCGCGACGATGCTTTGCGCACCGGTGTCCGCGCAGCATGCCGATGCCGGCCCCTACGTGCCGACGCCGCAGTCGATCGTCGACGCGATGCTCCTGATGGGCAAGGTCGGCCCCAAGGACTTCGTCATCGACCTGGGCTCGGGCGACGGCCGCATCGTGCGCACCGCCGCCGCGCGGCTGGGCGCTTCCGGCGTCGGCGTCGACATCAACGAAAAGCTGGTCAAGCTCGCCAACGACGAAGCGGCCAAGGAGGGCGTCGCGCAGCGCGCGCGCTTCGTCAACCAGGACCTGTGGACCTTCGACACCTCGAAGGCGACGGTGGTGACGGTCTACCTGCTGCCGTCGATCATGCCGCGCCTGAAGCAGAAGCTGCTCGCCGAATTGAAACCGGGCACGCGCATCGTCGTGCACGACTATCCGCTGCCGGACTGGAAGCACGAGGACTACATGGCGCTGCACGAGCCGTTGAAGCGCCAGGCGCACGGGCTCGACACCGCCTACCTCTACCTCTACGTGGTGCCGCCCCGGTGACCTTCCGCATGACCGCGACACACGCGAATTGACCGCGCAACAATGACAAAGGCCGGGCTCTCCCCGGCCTTTGCGCCTGTGGCCGCCTGGCGTGCAGCCGGTGGCGAAGCGGCGCGGCTAGAAGCGGATCGCGATGTTGGCCAGGAACACGTCGTTCTTGACCTGCGTCCGGCCGGTTTCGGACGTGACCATGACGCCGCCGGAGAGCGCGCCGCGCGAGAACAGGTTCAGGCCCAGTGCCCACTGCCAGCCGTCCTTGTCGTTGGCCGGCGTCTGGCCGCCGAAGGCGGCCTGGCTCGGGCTCTGCAGGTCGCGGATGTAGGTGAGCCCGATGAAGGGGACGAACATGCCGGCGTTGTAGGAAGCCTGCCCGCCCAGGCGCATCTGCGCGACGCGCACCGTCGAGGCCGGAATGAAGGTACGGTCGGTCATGGTGAACGAGGCGATCTTGTCGCTGGTCTCGACGTAGTTCGCCTTGCCCGCCAGCGCCCAGTTGCCGGTGCGCGCGGCATAGCTCAGCGCGAGGGAGACGAAGGTCCGGTCGGACTTGGTGTCGCCTTCGGCGGGGGCGTTGTAGTCGGTCACCTTGATGCGGCTCTCGCCGAAGCCGACGCTGGCGTCGAACAGCCAGTTGCGCGCGAAGGGGATCGACACGTACGGCGCGATCGAGTGGCCATTGACGGTGAGCGGACTGTTCAGGTTCGCCTGGAAGATCGAGCGCGTGCGGTCGATGTTGACCGCGACCCCGGCGACGATGTTGCCGGCAAACGTGTAGTCGACGCCGCCCAGGGCCAGCGTGGAACGGCCCTCGGAACGCGCGGGCTGGAAGGTGTAGGCCTGCTGGTTCTCGCCGGCCGCGAACCAGACGTTCCAGCGCGGCGCCCCGCCCGCGGCGGCGGCGCCGGTCTCGCCGTCGAGGGCGTAGCGCGGCGCCGCCAGGCCGGCGAAGGCGTTGCGTCCGCCCATGCCGCTCAGCTGCCCCAGGAACGTCGCCGAGTGCAGGGTCGGCGTCGACACCGCGTTGCGCAACGTGCCCTTGCCGCTGTCGCCAGCCAGGCAAAGGTAGTACTGCGAGTAGCCGGGCAGGCACCCGTTGGCGAGCGCGGCCGGTGCCGCGAACATCCCGGCGACGGCCGCGAGCACGGCCGCCGCGCCGGTCAGGCCGGTGCGCGATTGAGGGCGAGTGGTCATGGGGGTTCCTCCTGGAGATGCGCCGTCATGGCAGCGATTTCGTCGACTGCGGTCGGGCTCCCGCATCGGCCCGCATATAATTCCGCGTCGTCGGAAAGGATACTCCGCGATGCAGTGCCAAGCAAGGCGGCACGACCGTCGCGCCGACACCTCACCCAGGGATTGCCACCGATGAAAATCTGCCGCTTCAACGACAACCGCCTCGGCCTGGTCGACGGCGACAGCATCGTCGACGTCACGCCCGCGCTGGAGGCGATCCCGCCGATGCGCTACCCGGCGCCGCTGGGCGATCAGCTCGTGGTGCATTTCGCCACCGTCGTCGCGCGCGCGCAACAGCTGAAGGCGTCGGCGCCGCGCCTGCCGCTCGCGGACGTCACGCTGCTGCCGCCGGTCGCCAATCCGACCAAGATCGTCAACGCGCCGATCAACTACGTCAAGCACATCACCGAATCCAACGCCGATCCCGGCATCAAGCACGGCCGCGCCAACATCACGCACATCTCCGACTGGGGCCTGTTCCTGAAGGCGACCAGCAGCCTGGTGGGCTTCGGCGCCGAGGTGCGGCTGCTCTATCCGGACCGGCGCAACGACCACGAACTCGAGCTGGCGGTGGTGATCGGGAAGCAGGGCAAGAACATTCCCGAGGCGGAGGCGCGCAAGCATGTGCTCGGCTATGCACTCGGCCTCGACATGACCACGCGCGGCAAGGAGCTGCTTTCCTGGCGCAAGTCGGCCGACACGTATGCGGTGCTCGGGCCCTGGCTCACCACCGCCGACGAGGTGGCCGACCCCAACGCGCTCGACCTCGTGCTCAAGGTCAACGGCGAGGTGCGTCAGAACGCCAACACGCGCGACCTGGTCTACAACGTCGACAAGCTCGTCTCGTGGGCCAGCGAGAAGTACACCCTCTACCCGGGCGACGTCATCCTCACCGGAACGCCCGAGGGAGTCGGCCCGGTGCAGCCGGGCGACGTCATGCATTGCTACATCCAGAGCGTCGGCGAAGGCGAGATGCGGGTGGCACGGCAGTACGGCTGACGCGGCCCGCGCGCCGGCCGGGCCTAGAGGCGGAGGCGCGCGGCCAGTTCCTTGAGTTTCTCCAGGCCCGGTTCCTTGCGCGGCCAGGTCAGCTCGACCCCGTCGCCCGCGTGCCGCGGCAGCACGTGCAGATGCAGGTGCGGTACGGTCTGCCAGCCGGCCGGCTTGTTGGCCTGCAGGATGGTGATGCCCTCGGGCGCGAAGGCCGCCTGTACCGCGCGCGCGATGCGGTGCGCCGCGGCCATCAGGGCGACGGCCGTCGCCTCGTCGGCGTCGAGCAGGGTCTCGTAGGGCGCGATCGAGGCGACGATCACATGGCCCGGGTTGACCTGGCCCGCATCCATGAAGGCGAACACGCGCTCGTCCGCGTACACCCGGGCGCACGGCAGTTCGCCCTTGTACAGGCGGGTGAAGATGGTTTCGGCCATGTTCTCTCCTCTCGGGACGCGATCATTCGAGCCGAATGATAAGCCGGTGCGTCCCCGGGGCGTGCGCGGCGAGGAAATCGGCGACCGATTCGACGCTCACCGTGTCGATCCGCCCGGCGAAGCGGTGCTCGGGCGGATGGTCGTCGAAGGCGATGTTGGCGCGCGCGATGCGCGCGCCGAGCCGCTCGAGCGTGCCCAACCGGATCGTGGTCGGCCGGTAGCCGGCCTCCCGCAGCCAGCGCTGCGCCGCCGCGCGCGACGCGACCGCCCCGTCGGGGGCGAGCGCGGCGGCGAGCATTTCGAGCACCCACTGGTTGCTGTTCTGGTAGCGCGTGGAGAACGGGTGCGCGACCAGGTTGTAGTGCCGGCCGTGCAGCGCCAGGGCCGGGCCGGCGGCAAGCAGCGCGGACAGCCGTGCCTGGGTCGCCGGCGGCGGCAGCAGCAGCAGTGCCTCGTGATCGAACAGGTCGTCGAGGAAGAAGTTGCCGAGCCCCTCGTCGTGGAGGTCGGAGGTGGCCGCGCCGCAGGCGTTGAGTTCGTGGACCACGAACCAGGCACCGCGCGGATGGTCGCGCCAGGCGAAACCGAGGTGCGAATAGCGCAGGCCATGGCGCGACAGGTCGCGCCCGACGCGGGCGACGAGCGCGACCTCGGCATCGGCGGCGGCAAGACGGTCGCGCGTGCGTTGCGCCAGGCGCAGGCCGCGCTCGACGGCCGCGGGCGTGGGCAGCGTGTCGACGCAGGCCTGGCCGGCGGCGGCCGGGCCGGCGAGCGCCCACAGCGCGAGCGCGCAGGCGGCAATGCGCTTCATCGCCGATCCGCGGTCGGCGACGAGCCGACCAGGGCGCGGCCCAGTTCGTTGGGCAGGAACGCGATCACCCTGCCGGAGGCCACGAGAAGCTGCCCGCTGGCCTGGCTGACGACCTCGACCGCACTGCCGACGGCGAGCGATGCGCCGCCGGCAAGGGCGCCGGCGACCTGGAGCGAGGCGGTGGCCGCGCCGGCGGCGTCGCGCAGCACCACGACGGTCGACTCGCCGACCGTTTCCAGCGCCGTGACGACGAATTGGCCGGAACCGTGCGCCAGCGCACCGGCACCGGCGAGGACCACGGCGCTCGACAGCACCGAGGCGGCCGAGGCATCCGACGGGTTGGCCGCGGCCGGCGCGAGGCGGACAAGCAGGCCGGCGGCGAGGGCAAGGGCGAGGACGGTGCGTTTCATGCGATGAACTCCTGTGCGATGGGTGGGCGGGTGCTGCGTGGCGCACTGTGCGGCCGCGGTCGCCGCCGCGCCAGCGCTGCCGCCGGAGTCGCCGCGCGTTGCGCCGCGGGTAGCGCGACGCGCTACCCGCGCTACCCGCGCTACCATTGGCCGCTCCCGACGGCACGCCCTCCGACGCCCATGGCCCTGACCAACGCCCTGATCGATGTGCTCAAGCGCGAACTCAAGGCGCGCGGCATCACCTACGCCGACCTCGCGCGCCAGATCGGCCTGTCCGAGGCGAGCGTCAAGCGGATGTTCTCGACGCGCGACTTCATGCTCTCGCGCCTGGACGAGATCTGCGAATTCGCCGGCATCGACCTGTCGGACCTCGCGCGCGGGGTCGCCGCGCGCGAGACGCTGCGCACCCGCCTCACCGAGGCACAGGAGAAGGAACTGGTCTCCGACATCCGGCTCCTGGCAGTCGCGGTCGCGTGCATCCATCATCTGAGCTATGCGCAGATCCTCGAGTCCTACGAATTCACCGAGGCCGAGCTCATCGGCCTGCTCGCGCGTCTCGACCGGCTCAGGCTGATCGAACTCAAGCCCAACAACGTGATCCGCCCGCTGGTCGCGCGCGCGTTCACCTGGCTGCCGCAGGGACCGATCCAGAGCTTCTTCTATGCGCAGGCGCAGGCCGACTTCTTTCGCAGCCGCTTCGACGGCCCGGGCGAGGCCCTGGTGTTCGCCAGCGGCCGGCTGTCGCGCGCGTCCGCGGCGCGCCTGGCCGAGCGCATGACGCGGGTGGTGCAGGAATTTCGCGAGACCCACATCGAGGATCTGCGGCTGCCGCTCGACGAGCGGCCGGCGATGAGCATCCTGGTCGCGATGCGCGCATGGGATTTCGGGCTCCTGCGCGCGCTGGAGCGCAAGTCCCCCGCCCCTCGAAGCAAGCGCTGACTTTCGGCGAGTGCGTTGTGGCACAGATGCTGATGCGATCGGGCCGGTCAACCCGGCCGAGCCCCCGGGGGCCGGCACGCCCGCACGGGGTGCGGACTCTTATATAAGAGTTGGTTGATTGCAGCGCAAGAATCCCCTACAATCCCGAGGCTTTGCTTCTGAGCCCGGGGACGTGGGGTTCAGCGGCGCGGACCAAGACGCCGCAGCCAGCGGGCTCTGATGTGACCTGGACGCCTCTTTCGATCGTCGGCCTGCAAGTGGTGGCGGGCTTGGCATGTGCCGGGTTGTGGGGAGCCTTCGCGGGCGCTCAGGCGGCCTATTCGGCGCTTCTTGGCGCGGCGGTATGTGTGGTCCCCGGTGCCCTGTTCGCCCTGCGCCTGGCGCGGGCGAAGGCACGACAGGACGGTTATGTGTTCGCCTTTTTCGCGGGCGAAGGCATAAAGGTCTTGCTGTCGATCGCGTTGTTCGCGGCAGTGGCGGTCTTCCATCCGGATGCGGACTGGCTGGCCCTGCTGACCACCTTCATCGCGGTGCTGCAGGTCTACGTTTTCGGTTTCCTGCTCGCGGGGCGCGCCTGACTGGCATCAGGGGCGCGGCTTCGAGGGCAATCAATCGCGGAACTCCCATGGCAGCCGGCGCACAAGCTCCCACCTCCTCCGAGTACATCGTCCACCACCTGCAGCACCTGCAGAGCGCCAAGCAGGGCTTCATCATCGACATGGGCGTGTTCAATTGGGACACGCTGTTCTGGTCGGTGGCCATGGGCATCGTCACCCTGGCGGTGCTGATCAAGGCGGCCTCGAACGCCACTTCGGGCGTGCCGGGGCGCTTCCAGGCGGCCGTCGAGATGCTGGTCGAACTCGTCGAGACCCAGTCCAAGGGCATCATCCCGCACGGCGACCGCAGCTTCATCGCGCCGCTCGCGCTCACCGTGTTCGTCTGGGTCTTCTTCATGAACTCCCTGGACTTCCTGCCGGTCGACCTGCCGCACTACCTGTTCACCTGGACCGGGCTCGACAAGGTGATCCACTACCACCGCATCGTGCCCACCGCCGACCTGAACGGCACGATCGGCATGTCGCTCGGCGTGCTGCTCCTGATGCTCTACTACAACATCAAGATCAAGGGCGCCGGCGGGTTCGTGCACGAGCTCTTCTGCGCGCCGTTCGGCGCGCACCCGGCGCTGTGGATCTTCAACTTCGCGCTCAACCTGATCGAGTTCGCCGCCAAGACCGTGTCGCTCGGCATGCGGCTGTTCGGCAACATGTTCGCCGGCGAGCTGATCTTCCTGCTCATCGCGCTCCTGGGCGCGACCGGCGTGTGGTGGCTGTGGGGCATGCACCTCGTCGCCGGCGCCATCTGGGCGATCTTCCACATCCTGATCGTCGTCCTGCAGGCCTTCATCTTCATGATGCTGACCCTGGTCTACATCGGCCAGGCGCATGAAGGCCACTAGATCCGCAACCGCCGTTTCGTTCCAGCAGTTTTCTTTCACCCTCCGTCCACAAGAGAAGGAGTCGTCATGACTAACGTTGGTCTCGTAGCTCTCGCCGCCGGTCTGATCATCGGGCTGGGCGCCATCGGCGCCTGTATCGGCATCGGCCTCATGGGCGGCAAGTACATCGAAGCCTCGGCGCGCCAGCCGGAGCTGATGGACAAGCTGCAAACCAAGATGTTCCTGCTGGCCGGCCTGATCGACGCGGCGTTCCTGATCGGCGTCGGTATCGCCATGATGTTCGCGTTCGCCAACCCGTTCAAAGGTTGATCGGCCTCCCTGATCTCACCCAAGGGGGTTTCAGATGAATCTCAATGCAACGTTCATCGCCCAGCTGATCGTCTTCTTCATCCTGGCCTGGGTCACCATGGCCTACGTCTGGCCGCCGATCATGAAGGCGCTCGACGAGCGGGCGAAGAAGATCGCCGACGGCCTGGCCGCGGCCGATCGCGGCAAGCTCGAGCTGGCCGAGGCGAACAAGCGCGTCGAGGCCGAGCTCGCGCGGTCGCGCACCGAGAACCAGGCGCGCATGGCCGAGGCGGAGAAGCAGGCCGCGCAGCTGATCGAGGAGGCCAAGAAGGCCGCCGAGGCCGAGCGCGCGCGCATCCTGGCGCAGGCCAGGACCGAGGCCGCGCAGGAGGCCCAGCGCGCCAAGGACCAGCTGCGCAACGCGGTCGCCGAACTGGCGGTCAAGGGCGCCGAGCAGATCCTGCGCCGGGAAGTCAACGCCGCCGCGCATGCCGAGTTGCTCGGCCAGCTCAAGGCGCAACTGTAGGGCAGGGGGCAGCCATGGCCGAACTATCCACCATCGCCCGTCCGTACGCCGAGGCCGCGTTCCGCGTCGCCCGCTCGGGAGACCTGAACGCCTGGAGCGCGCTGACGGCCGAGCTTGCCGCGGTGGCCGGCACTGCCGAGATGCGCGCCCTGGTGCTGGACCCCAACCTGACGCCGGAGGCGATCTACGGCGTGTTCGCCGGCGTCCTCAAGTCGCCGCTCGGTCCGGAGGCGCAGAACTTCCTGCGCCTGGTCGTCGAGAACGACCGCGTCGCCGCGCTTCCCGAGGTGGCCGCCCAGTTCGCCGCGCTGCGCAACAAGCTCGAGGGCTCGGCGGAAGCCGAGATCGCCTCGGCCTTCCCGCTCACCGACGCGCAGGTGGCCGACCTCATCGGCGGGCTGGCGAAGAAGTTCGGCGGCCTCACGCTGAAGGCGCGCGTCAAGGTCGATCCGGAGCTCATCGGCGGCGTGCGCGTGACCGTCGGCGACGAAGTCTTCGACACCTCGGTGCGCGCCCAGCTCGAGCGCATGCGCACCACCCTGACGGCCGCCTGATCGTCGATCGGCGCGGCCAGACAAGAATCCAGGAGTCATTTCCATGCAACTCAATCCTTCCGAAATCAGCGAGCTGTTGAAGAGCCGCATCGCCGGACTGGGCGCTGCCGCCGACGTGCGCACCCAGGGCACCGTGGTGTCGGTGACCGACGGCATCTGCCGCGTGCACGGCCTGTCCTCCGCGATGCAGGGCGAGATGCTCGAGTTCCCGGGCAACACCTTCGGCCTGGCGCTGAACCTCGAGCGCGATTCGGTCGGCGCGGTGGTGCTGGGCTCCTACGAGCACATCAAGGAAGGCGACACGGTCAAGGCGACCGGCCGCATTCTCGACGTGCCGGTCGGCCCGGAGCTGCTCGGCCGCGTGGTCAACGCGCTCGGCGAGCCGATCGACGGCAAGGGACCGGTGACCGCGAAGGCGCGCGACGTCATCGAGAAGGTCGCCCCCGGCGTGATGTGGCGCAAGTCGGTCGACCAGCCGGTGCAGACCGGCCTGAAGTCGATCGACGCGATGGTGCCGATCGGCCGCGGCCAGCGCGAGCTCATCATCGGCGACCGCCAGACCGGCAAGACCGCGGTGGCCGTCGACACCATCATCAACCAGAAGGGCAAGGACCTGCTCTGCATCTACGTGGCGATCGGGCAGAAGGCCTCGACCATCGCCAACGTGGTGCGCAAGCTCGAGGAGACCGGCGCGATGGCCTACACCATCGTCGTCGCCGCCTCGGCCTCGGAATCGGCGGCGATGCAGTTCATCGCCCCGTACTCCGGCTGCACCATGGGCGAGTACTTCCGCGACCGCGGCCAGGACGCGCTCATCATCTATGACGACCTGACGCGCCAGGCCTGGGCCTATCGCCAGATCTCGCTGCTGCTGCGCCGCCCCCCGGGCCGCGAAGCCTACCCGGGCGACGTGTTCTACCTGCACTCGCGCCTGCTCGAGCGCGGCGCGCGCGTCAACGAGGAATACGTCGAGAAGTTCACCAACGGCGCGGTCAAGGGCAAGACCGGCTCGCTCACCGCCCTGCCGGTCATCGAGACCCAGGCCGGCGACGTGTCCGCGTTCGTGCCCACCAACGTGATCTCGATCACCGACGGCCAGATCTTCCTCGAGACCGACCTCTTCAACGCCGGCATCCGGCCCGCGATCAACGCGGGCATCTCGGTCTCGCGCGTCGGCGGCGCCGCGCAGACCAAGATCATGAAGCGCAAGGACACCGGCGCCGGCGTGCGTCTGGCGCTCGCGCAGTACCGCGAGCTCGCGGCCTTCGCGCAGTTCGCCTCCGACCTCGACGAAGCCACGCGCAAGCAGCTCGAGCGCGGCCGCATGGTCACCGAGCTCATGAAGCAGGTGCAGTACGCGCCGATGGAAGTCTGGGAGATGGCGCTGACGCTGTTCGCGGTCAACAACAACTACATGGACGATGTCGAGGTCAAGGACGCGCTCGCGTTCGAGAAGAACCTGCGCGAGTTCATGAAGAGCAAGCATGCGGGCCTGGTGGCCTCGATCGCGAAGGCCGCCAACCTGTCGGCCGACGACGAGAAGGCGCTGCACGCGGCGATCGCGGAGTTCAAGAAGACCCGGTAGGCGCCGGTTCCGGGCTTCCCCGCGGCGGCCGTCGGGCCGCCCGCCGGGCGGCCGCCACCAACCAGCGACAACCGCGGCTCTCTAGAGGATCACCCTCATGGCAGGCAGCAAAGAGATTCGAACCAAGATCAAGAGCGTGCAGAACACGCGCAAGATCACCAAGGCGATGGAGATGGTCGCCGCCTCCAAGATGCGGCGCGCGCAGGAGCGCATGCGCGCCGCGCGCCCGTACGGCGACAAGGTGCGCAACATCGCCGCCCACATGTCGGAGGCCAATCCCGAGTATCGCCACCCGTTCCTGGTGCGCCGCGAGTCGGTCAGGACCGCGGGCCTGATCCTGGTGACCACCGACAAGGGGCTGTGCGGCGGCCTCAACACGAACATGCTGCGCATGGCGACCAACAAGCTGCGCGAGCTGCAGGCCGCCGGCGCCGCCGTCGAGGCCACCGCGATCGGCAACAAGGGCTTCGGCTTCCTCAACCGCATCGGCGTGAAGGTGGTCTCGCACGCGATCCAGATCGGCGACCGGCCGCACCTCGACAAGCTGATCGGGCCGGTCAAGGTGCAGCTCGACGCCTACGCCGAGGGTCGGGTCGACGTCGTCTACCTCGCCTACACCCGCTTCATCAACACCATGAAGCAGGAGCCGGTGATCGAGCAGCTGCTGCCGCTGACCGCCGACAAGCTCGCGCAGAGCGAATCGGAGAAGCGCGCCTACGGCTGGGACTACATCTACGAGCCGGACGCCAAGGCGGTGGTCGACGAGCTGCTGGTGCGCTACGTCGAGGCGATCGTCTACCAGGCGGTGGCCGAGAACATGTCGTCGGAGCAGTCGGCCCGCATGGTCGCGATGAAGTCGGCGTCCGACAACGCCAAGAAGGTCATCGACGACCTGCAGCTGACCTACAACAAGGCGCGGCAGGCGGCGATCACCAAGGAACTGTCCGAAATCGTCGGCGGCGCGGCCGCGGTCTAACCGAATTTGAAGAGCCAGAAGAGGATTCCCATGAGTCAAGGTCAAATCGTTCAGTGCATCGGCGCGGTGGTCGACATCCAGTTCCCGCGCGACGGCATGCCCAAGGTCTACGACGCCCTGAAGCTCATGCCCAGCGAGACCAACAAGCTGGTCGAGCAGGGCCTGACCTTCGAGGTCGAGCAGCAGCTGGGCGACGGCGTGGTGCGCACCATCGCGCTCGGCTCCACCGACGGCCTGCAGCGCGGCATGGCGGTGGCAGCCACCGGCGCCCCGATCCAGGTGCCGGTCGGCGCCGGCACGCTGGGCCGCGTCATGGACGTGCTCGGTCGTCCGATCGACGAGCGCGGCCCGATCCAGGGCGACGAGCGCCGCGCGATCCACCAGCCCGCGCCGAAGTTCGACGAGCTCTCCCCGTCGGTCGAGCTGCTCGAGACCGGCATCAAGGTCATCGACCTGATCTGCCCCTTCGCGAAGGGCGGCAAGATCGGCCTGTTCGGCGGCGCCGGCGTCGGCAAGACCGTCAACATGCTCGAGCTGATCAACAACATCGCCAAGGCGCGCTCCGGGCTGTCGGTGTTCGCCGGCGTCGGCGAGCGCACCCGCGAGGGCAACGACTTCTATCACGAGATGTCGGACGCCAAGGTGATCGTGCAGGAGGACCTCTCCAAGTCCAAGGTGGCGATGGTGTTCGGCCAGATGAACGAGCCGCCGGGCAACCGCCTGCGCGTGGCGCTCTCCGGCCTCACGATGGCCGAGAAGTTCCGCGACGAGGGCAAGGACATCCTGTTCTTCGTCGACAACATCTACCGCTACACGCTGGCCGGCACCGAGGTCTCGGCGCTGCTGGGCCGGATGCCTTCGGCGGTGGGTTACCAGCCGACGCTGGCCGAGGAGATGGGCAAGCTGCAGGAGCGCATCACCTCCACCAAGGTCGGCTCGATCACCTCGATCCAGGCGGTGTACGTGCCCGCGGACGACCTGACCGACCCGTCGCCGGCGACCACCTTCGCCCACCTGGACGCCACCGTCGTGCTCTCGCGCGACATCGCCGCGCTGGGCATCTATCCCGCGGTCGACCCGCTCGACTCCACCAGCCGCCAGGTCGATCCCAACACCATCGGCGAGGAGCACTACAACGTCACCCGCCGCGTGCAGGCCACCCTGCAGCGCTACAAGGAACTGCGCGACATCATCGCCATTCTCGGCATGGACGAGCTCTCGCCGGAGGACAAGCTGGCGGTGGCGCGCGCGCGCAAGATCCAGCGCTTCCTGTCGCAGCCGTTCCACGTCGCCGAGGTGTTCACCGGCTCGCCGGGCAAGTACGTGCCGCTGGCCGAGACCATCCGCGGCTTCAAGATGATCGTCGACGGCGAGTGCGACGCCCTGCCCGAGCAGGCGTTCTACATGGTCGGCACGATCGACGAGGCGATCGAGAAGGCGAAGACCCTGCAGTAGGCGGGCAAAAGTACAAACCTACTTTTGCCCGGTCTGATCGGCGCTGAATCGCCGGCAAAGCCGGTCGATTCAGCGACAAAGCAGCGACGAAACACCAGAGCCGAGGTACCCTGTGTCCACCATCCATGTAGACGTCGTCAGCGCGGAAGAGTCGATCTTCTCGGGCAACGCGAAGTTCGTCGCGCTGCCGGGCGAGGCGGGCGAGCTGGGCATCTACCCCAAGCACACGCCGCTGATCACCCGCATCAAGCCGGGCGCGGTGCGCATCCTGCGCGCCGACAACGACGAGGAGGAATTCGTCTTCGTCGCCGGCGGCATCCTCGAGATCCAGCCCGACGTGGTGACGGTGCTCGCCGATACCGCGATCCGCGGCCACGATCTCGACGAAGCCAAGGCCAATGAAGCATTGAAGGCCGCCGAGGAGGCGCGCGCCAACGCCAAAAGCGACATCGATTTCGCCAAGGCCACCTCGGAACTGGCGATCATGGCGGCGCAGATCGCGGCGATCCGGAAGCTGCGCGGCAAGTAGCGGCCCCGACCGTGCAGCGCAAGGCGGCCCGCGCGGCCGCCTTTTTCATTGGCGAGCGCCGCGGCGCCGATCCGCGCCCGACGGGCACCTAGGGCATCGCCGCGCTGTCGATGCGGTCCAGGCGCACGACGATCCGACCGTACTGCTGGTTGCGCAGTTCGACCCACTTGCCGGACTCGATGCGTACCACCGCGCCGGCGACGGTCTGTCCGCCGACGCCCAGGCTCACGCCCTTCTTGTCCTTCTGCGCGGCGGCCAGCAGTTCCTCGATCGCGCGACTGGCCTCGGGTGCCTGCGCTGCCGCGAGCGGCGGTACGCCAGCGAGCGCCACCGCGAGGCTGACGGCGGCGAGCAAGGGACGGGGTCGAACGGTCGGCATGGCGCGCTCCGGTAAGGCGATCGCGCGATTATGGCGCCATCGGGAAGCCGCGGGCACCGGCGCCGCCCTGTGCTTCAATCGCGGCATGCCGCCACCCCGCTTCGCCTGACCGTCCGCGTGTCCCCGCCGCCGACTGCCGCGCCTGCCACCGTCGTGCGCCTCGAGGGCGTGACGCGCGCCTTCGCCCCCGGCCAGCCGCTGTTTCGCGCCGTTGACTTGACCATCCGCGCCGGCGAGCGCGTTGCGCTTTGCGGCGAGTCCGGCGTCGGAAAGTCGACGCTCCTGAACCTGATCGCGGGCCTCGACGTGCCCGACGCGGGCACGGTGGAGGTCGCCGGCATCCGCCTCGACGCGCTCGACACCGAGGCGCGCACGCGCTTTCGCCGCGACACCCTCGGCTTCGTGTTCCAGGCCTTCCACCTGCTGCCGCACCTGAGCGCGCGCCGGAACGTGATGGTGCCCCTGATGCTGGCCGGCCGCGGTGTCGCCGTCGCGGGCGCTGCCGCCGATGCCGTGCTGGCCGACCTGGGTCTCGCGGCGCGCGCCGGGGCGCTGCCCGGCGAACTCTCGGGCGGCGAGCAGCAGCGCGTGGCGCTGGCGCGCGCCCTCGTGCACAAGCCGGCGCTGGTGCTTGCGGACGAGCCCACCGGCAACCTGGATCCCGCCACCGCGCGCGGCGCGCTGGACCGGATCTTCGCGCAGTGCGCGCGCAGCGGCGCCACCCTGCTGATGGTGACGCACTCGCCCGAGATCGCCGCGCACGCCGACCGGCGCCTGGTGCTGGGGCCGCAGGGCATCGCCGAGGGCTGAACTGCCCGTGACCCGTGCCCGTCCCGCTCGCGCCCGCTTCACGCTCGCGCGTCTCACGCTCGCCCGGTGGTTCGTGGCCTCCGCGTGGCGCGCGCAGCGCGGGCGCTGGCTGACCGCCGGCGCGGCGGTGGCGGTGGGCATCGCGCTTGCCACCGCGATCCACACCGTCAACCGTTCTGCGCTGGCCGAGTTCCAGCAGGCCATCGACGTGGTCAACGGCGCGGCCTCCCTGCAGGTGGTGGCGCGCGCGGGCACGCTCGACGACCGGGTGTTCGAGACCGTGCTCGCACGGGCCGCCGCGGCCGGCGTCGATGGCGTCAGCCCGGTGCTGGCGGTCGACACGCAGGTGGCGCGTCCCGACGCCCCGGGCGAGCGCGCCGAGCGGCTCACCGTCCTCGGGCTCGACGTGTTCCGCGCGGCGCAGGTCACACCGGCGCTGATGCCGCTGCCCGAGCCCGGCGACGGCGGCGCGGGGTCGTCGCTGCTCGCCGATGACGCCGTCTTCCTTTCGCCGGCCGCGCAGGCGGCCCTCGGCGCGCGGCCCGGGCAGACCATCACCCTGCGCAGCGGACTCACCGTCGCGACGCTGCGCGTGGCGGGCGGTGTCGCCGCCGGCGCCGGCCAGCGCCTCGCGGTGATGGACCTGGGCGCCGCGCAGTGGCGCCTGGGCGCGCTCGGGCGGCTGACGCGCGTCGACCTGCGGCTCGCCGAGGGGGTGGCGCCGGCGCAGGCCGCCGCCGCGCTGCGCGGCGACCTGCCGCCCGAGGCCGAGGTCGCGCTGCCGGAGGCACGCGCGCAGCGCATGAGCAACCTGTCGCGTGCCTACCGCGTCAACCTCAACGTGCTGGCGCTCGTGGCGTTGTTCACCGGCGCCTTCCTGGTGTTCGCGGCGGTGGGGCTCGCGTCGGTGCGCCAGCGCGCGCAGTTCGCGCTGATGGCGGTGCTCGGCGCCGACGCGCGCTGGACGCGCGGCGTCGTGCTGGCGCAGGCGGGTGCGGTGTCGCTCGCCGGCAGCGTGGTCGGCGCGCTGGCGGGGCTGGGCCTCGCGCGCGCGCTGCTCGGGATCTTCGGCGGCGACCTCGGCGGCGGCTACTTTCCCGGCGTGATGCCGCCGATGGTGGTCGATGCGCCGGTGATCGTCGCCCTGGTGGCGCTCGGCGTTGCCGTGGGGCTGGCGGCAGGCTGGCTGCCGGCGCGCGAGGCGGTCAGCGCGCGGCCGGTCGAGGCCCTGCGCCACGGATCGGCGGAAACGGCGCTGCGCCGGCTCGCGCAACCGTGGGCCGCGCTCGGGCTGCTCGCGCTGGCGGCGCTGCTGCTCGCGCTGCCGCCGATCGACGGCCTGCCGATCGCGGCCTACGCGGCCATCGCGTGCATCCTGCTGGCCGCGATCGCCGCCGTGCCCTGGCTGGTGGCGACGCTGTTTCCCGTCTTGTTGGCGCGGGCCGAGGCGCGCGGCCTCGAGCGACCGGTGGCGTGGCTGGCGCTGGCGCGTGTGGCGCAGTCCCCGGGCCAGGCGGCCGGGGTGATCGCAGGCGTGGTGGCGAGCTTTGCGCTCACCGTCGCCATGGTCGTGATGGTGGCCTCGTTCCGCCATGCGGTGGCCGACTGGCTGCACGTCGTTCTGCCCGCCGACCTCTATGGACGCGTGCCGTCGAATGCGGTCGCGGGCGGCATCCCGCCGGCGCTGCGCGAACGCATCGCCGCCCTGCCGGGCGTCGCGCGCGCCGAATTCACGCGCACGCTCGAGCTGTCGCTCGATGCTGCGCGGCCCGCGGTGGGCCTGCTGGCGCGTCCCCTTGAGGCGAATGCGCCGCAGGCGCGCCTGCCGCTCACCGGGCCGGCGATCGCGCCACCGCCCGGCGCGGTGGCCGTGTACGCATCGGAACCCGCGGCCGATCTCTACCGCCTCGCGGTCGGCGCGGAGGTCGCGCTGCCGCTCGGGTCCGCGCGCTTCGTGGTGTGCGGCATCTACCGCGACTACGCGCGCCAGCACGGCGCATTCACGCTCGCCCTCGCGGACTACCGGCGCCTGACCGGCGACGAGACCGTCAGCGACATCGCGCTGTGGGTCGCCCCGGGAACCACGCCCGCGGCGATGCTCGAGCGCCTGCGCGCCGCGGAACCCGCGCTGGCCGGCGCCGAATTCCGCTCCGCCGACGCCCTGCGCACGCTGTCGCTGCGCATCTTCGACCGCAGCTTCGCGCTCACCTACCTGCTGGAAGCCGCGGCCCTGATCGTCGCCTTGTTCGGCGTGGCGAGCAGCTATGCGGGCCAGGCGCTGGCGCGCGCGCGAGAGTTCGGCGTGCTGCGCCACCTGGGCCTCGGCACGCGCGACCTGGTGCGCCAGGTCGCGCTCGAAGGCGGCCTGCTCTCGGCCTTCGGCGCGCTGTGGGGCGCAGCCACGGGCCTGGTGATCGGCCTGGTGCTGATCCACCGCGTCAACCCGCAGTCGTTCCACTGGACCATGGAGACGCGCCTGCCGCTGGGCCTGATCGCGCTCGGCGCCGCCGCGCTCGCCCTGTGCGGCGCCATCGCCGCCGCGCTGGCGGTGCGCGCCGCCACCGGCGCCGGGCCGCTCGCCGCCCTGAAGGAGGACTGGTGAGGCGCCGCGCCCTGCTGCAGGCGGTTCCGGCCCTGCTGCTGCCGCGCGTCGCGTCCGCGGTGACCTATGACCCCGTCGACCGCGGCCGCGCCGTCACCTTCCCGCGCGACCACGGCGCGCACCCGGGCTTTCGCACCGAGTGGTGGTACCTCACCGGATGGCTCGAGCGCGACGGGGCGGCGCCCTGCGGATTCCAGGTCACCTTCTTCCGCTCGCGCACCGGCCATGCGGATGCCAATCCCAGCCGGTTCGCGCCGAAGCAGCTGCTGTTCGCCCACGCCGCGCTGGCCCTGCCCGAGAACGGCCGCCTGATCCACGAGGATCGCTCGGCCCGTGTCGGGCCCGCGGGCGTGCGCTTCTCCGAGACCGACACCGCGCTCGCGATCGGCGACTGGTCATGCCTGCGCGACGCGGGGAGCGGCCGCTATGCGGCGCGCATTGCCGGGCGCGAACTGGACCTGGCCGTCGAGATCGCGCCGCCCGGTCCGCCGGTGCTGCAGGGAGAGGGTGGTTTCTCGCAGAAGGGTCCGCGGCCCGAGCAGGCGAGCCACTATTACAGCCGCCCGCAGCTCGCGGTGCGCGGGCGCATCGCCGGCGGCCGAGGCGCCGCGCGCCGCGCCTGGTCGGTGCGCGGCCGTGCCTGGCTCGACCATGAATGGTCGAGCACGCTGCTCGACGAGCGCGCCGCGGGCTGGGACTGGATCGGCATCAACCTCGACGACGGCGGCAGCCTGATGGCGTTCCGCATCCGTGCCAGGGACGGCGGCGTGCTGTGGTCGCACGTGGCCCGGCGCGATGCGCAGGGGCGACCGCGAGCCGAGTCGGCACCGGCGCAATGGACGCCGACGCGCTGGTGGACCTCGCCGCGCTCGCAGGCGCGCTATCCGGTCGGGTTCGAGGTGACCGTCGGCGCGGACCGGCTGACGCTGGAGCCGCTGATGGACGACCAGGAGATCGATGCGCGGGCGAGTACCGGCGGGTTCTACTGGGAAGGCGCGGTGGCCGCGCGCGTCGGGGGCCAGCCTGCCGGCCGCGGTTATCTCGAACTGACCGGCTATGCCGCGCCGATGCGCCTGTAAGCGGGGGGACGCGGCGTCAGCCGTTGCGGGGCGGCGGAAAGAACCCCACCGGCGACATCAGCCGGTTCTCCTGCTTCTCCAGCGCGCCGAGCTTGCCGCTCTCCTCCACATAGGCGAGCCATTCGGGGTCGGCCCACAGCGCGGCGCGGCGCGCTTCGCGGTCGGCGGCGTTCTCGTAGACCCAGATGTGCACGTACTGGTTGACGTTGCCGCTCTCCGTGACCATGAAGGCCAGCGGCTGGCCGAGAAAGCGGGTCTGCGGGCCCTTGCCCATCCTCTCGTAGAGGGCGAGGTGCTTCTTCAGGGTGGCGGGGCGGCAGGTGTAGGTGCGCACGTCGACGAGCATCGAGGTCTCCTTGGGTTGGCATCGGGAAGGCGAGGCGCAGCATAGCGCAGCGCCGCCGCGCCGCATGCGGCGCACTCCGGCTTACACTTGCGGCGAGCGCCGCGCGACGGACGCGGGCAACGGAGGGCACGGCAATGACTTCACCCGAGGCGGGCGGCGCGCCGGCCGCGCTGCAATCGGAATTCCTGGCCGAGATCGACATCGAGGTCGCGAAGCCGCCGCAGAACGTCGGCGCGACGCCGGCAGGCAAGCGGGTGGTGTTCCAGGTGGCTGGCGGGCGCATCTCCGGGCCGCACCTGAACGGCGAGATTCTGCCCGGCGCCGGTGACTGGGTGCTGGTCGAGCCCGACGGCTTCACCCGGCTCGACGTGCGCGCCAC
>JAEUOS010000054.1 GCA_016790695.1 Burkholderiales bacterium | reverse complement strand
GGTCGGCCTCGACGCCGCGATGGCGCGCCGCTATCCGCACCAGTTCTCGGGCGGCCAGCGCGCGCGCATCGGCATCGCGCGCGCGCTCGCGGTCAAGCCGGAGTTCATCGTCTGCGACGAGGCGGTGGCGGCGCTCGACGTATCGATCCAGGCGCAGGTGCTCAACCTGTTCATGCAGCTGCGCGAGGAGCTCGGGCTGACCTACCTGTTCATCAGCCACGACCTCGGCGTCGTGCGCCACCTGTCGGACCGCGTGGTCATCATGTACCTGGGGCGCGTGGTCGAATCGGCGCCGACCGACATCGTCTACCGCGAGCCCAACCACCCGTACACCCGCGCCCTGCTCTCGGAGGTGCCGACGCTCGCCAAGCGCGGCCGCACCTACGTGCCGATCGCCGGCGAGATCCCGTCGCCGCTGGCGCCGCCGCCCGGCTGCCACTTCCATCCGCGCTGCCCGCAGGCGGGCCCGCGCTGCCGCGCCGAGGCGCCGCGGCTACAGCCGATCGCCGACGGCCGGCTGTCGGCCTGCCACCTGAACGACGGCGGTGTCGCGTGAGCAGCGACGCCGCCCTGCCGGTCCGCCCCGCGTCGCTCGAGATGATCGAGCGGCTGATCGGCTTCAACACGGTCAGCCGCGAGTCCAACCTCGGCCTGATCGAGTGGGTGCGCGACTGGCTCAAGTCGCACGGCATCGAATCCGTCCTCGTCCACGACGCCGAGGGACGCAAGGCCAACCTGTTCGCCACGATCCATGGCGCGGGCGCACCGCGCGGCGGCGCGGCCGCGCCGGGCATCGTGCTCTCCGGCCACACCGACGTGGTGCCGGTCGACGGCCAGGACTGGGACACCGACCCGTTCCGGGCGACCGTGCGCGACGGCCGGCTGTACGGCCGCGGCGCCTGCGACATGAAGGGCTTCCTCGGCGTCGCGCTGGCGATGGCGCCGCGCTTCGCGGCGGCGGACCTGCGCATGCCGCTGCACTACGCCCTCTCCTACGACGAGGAGGTCGGCTGCGTCGGCGTGCGCGGGCTGATCGACGCGCTCGGGCGCCAGGGATTTCGCGCCTCCGGGGTGATCGTCGGCGAGCCGACCTCGATGCAGGTGATCGTCGCCCACAAGGGCAAGCGCTCCTACCGCTGCACGGTGCACGGGCGCGAGGCCCACTCGGCGCTCGCGCCGCAGGGGGTCAACGCGATCGAGTATGCCGCGCGCGTGATCACCTACATCCGCCACCTGGCCGACCGCATGCGCCAGCTCGAGCCGCGCGACAACGGATTCGACGTGCCGTTCACGACGCTGCAGACCGGCACCATCCGCGGCGGCACCGCGCTCAACATCGTGCCGCGCGAATGCGTCTTCGACTGGGAGTTCCGCTACCTGCCGGGCGCCGACCCCGAGGCGATCGAGGCCGAGGTGCGCAACTACGCGCTCACCCTGGTGCCGGAGATGCGCCAGGTCGCCGCCGAGGCCGGCATCGACATCCGGCTCACCTCGGAGGCGCCGGGCTCGAACGCCGCCGACACCGATGCCGTCACGCGGCTGGCGATCGCGCTCGCGCGCAACCCGACCACGGCCAAGGTCGCCTACGCGACCGAGGCCGGCCTGTTCGAGCGCGCCGGGCTGCCGTCGATCATCTGCGGGCCGGGCTCGATCGAGCAGGCGCACAAGCCCAACGAGTACTGCGCGCTCGAGCAGCTCGGCCAGTGCGAGGCGTTCATGGAGCGCCTGCTCGCGCAGGCAAGCGCCTGAGCGGCGCGGCCGCGGCGCTAGACCGCGCGCGCGTTGGCGTCCCAGGCATCGGCGTCGGCCGGCGCCTCGAGCACCGCCGAGAGCATCAGGAGCTCGCTCATCACGCTCGGCGAGAAGCCGGCGCGGTCGCCGCGCTCGTCGACGATGAGCTTGCGCATGTACGCCAGCAGCTCGGGCGTGCGCCAGGTGCCGGTCAGGCGTTCGACGATGCGCGGATGCAGCGCCTCGAGGTCGCTCTTGACGTCGAGCTTCTGCGGCGGCGGCCGCGCGAACGCCTTGTCGATCAGCGACTCGTCGATCGTGATCTCGTCGAGCCGCACCGGCGCGCTGCGCGCGAGCGCCGACTCGCGCTGCGCCGCCTCGGCGACGTTCTGGTCGAGCATGGCGAAGGCGGCGGTGATGCCGAGCCGGTCGAGGGTGGACCGGCTGTCCGGCCCCGCGGCGAGCGCCGGCGCCGTCCGCGCGCCCGCGGGCGCCTCGGGCACGGTGAAGGCCACGGCCGCGCCGCGCTGGGCGGCGGCGGGCGGGACCGGCGCGGACGGCGCGGCGGGCGCGGTCGCCACGACGCCCGCCGCGGCCGGGCGCGATGCCGGCGGCGCGCGGTTCGCGAGGATCGCCGAGACCCGCGCCAGGGCCCGCTCGAGCGCCGCCACGCGCGCCTCGAGCCGCGCGATGCGCTCGGCTTCCGTGACCATCGCCACCCTGCCCGTGTGTTCCATGACGTCGACTCCCTTGCTGGATCGCCTGCACTGCAAGGTAGACGCGGCACGGCGGCCGCGCAATGGCCGATCGTTAACGAAGGTGAGCGCGAAGGTTAACCAACGTCAACCGAGGAACTGCGTCACGCGCGCCGGGCCGGCGCGGTGCCGAGCGCGCGCGACACCAGCAGCACCGGCACCAGGCTCGCGAGCACGATCGCCAGACAGGGCCAGGCGGCCTCGCCGAGCCGCTCGTCCTTGGCCAGCGTGTACGCGTGCGTCGCGAGGGTGTCGAAATTGAACGGCCGCACCGCCAGCGTCGCCGGCAGCTCCTTGATCGCGTCGACGAACACCAGGAGCGCGGCGACCAGGATGCTGCGCGCGATCAGCGGCGCGTGCACGCGCGCAAGGGTGGCGGCCGGCGACAGCCCCATCGCGCGCGCCGCGTCGTCCATCGAAGGCGTCACGCGCGCGAGCCCGGCCTCGACGGTGTTGAGCGCCACGGCCATGAAGCGCACCACGTACGCGAACACCAGCGCGGCGATGCTGCCGGTCAGGAGCAGGCCGGTGCCGACGCCGAACGCGCGCCGGAAGGCGGCGTCGAGCCAGTTGTCGAACCCCGCGAGCGGCACCAGCACGCCGACCGCGATCACCGCGCCCGGCATCGCGTAGCCGAGGCCGGCGATGCGCCCGACGCCCTGCAGCCGGCGCTCGAGGCGCGCGCTGTAGGCGATCGCGAGCGCCGCGGCCACGGCGACGCCCGCGGCCAGCGAGCCCACCTTGACGCTGTTGACGGCGAGCGCGGCGAAGCGCTGCCACTCGAGCGCCGCCGCGTCCTGCCAGGCCAGGCGCGCGAGGATCACCACCGGCAGCGCGAAGCCGAGCACCGCCGGGAGGGCGGCGGCGCAGGCCGCCGCAGCACCGCGCCAGCCGGTGAACACGAACGCGGTGCGGCCGGCACGCGCACTGGCGGTGAAGCGCGCGCGACCGCGGCTCAGGCGCTCGACCTGCACCAGGAGCAGGGTGAACAGCAGCAAGAGGCAGGCCAGGCGCGCGGCGGCCGCCTTGTCGCCCAGGCCGAACCACGCCTTGTAGATGCCGGCGGTGTAGGTGTCGACGGCGAAATGCGCGACCGCGCCGAAGTCGGCCAGGGTTTCCATCAGCGCGAGCGCGCAGCCGCCGGCGATCGCCGGGCGCGCCAGGGGCAGCGCGACGCGGACGAAGGCGCCCCAGGGCGAGTGGCCGAGCGTGCGCGCCGCCTCGGTCAGGTTGGCGCCGCCGGCCGCGAAGGCGGCGCGCACCGGCAGGTACACGTAGGGATACAGCACCAGCACGAACATCAGCGCGGCGCCGGGCAGCGATCGCACCTCCGGAAACCAGTAGCCCGCCGCCTTCCAGCCGGCGCCGTCGACCCCGACCAGGCTGCGCAGCGCGCTCTGCACGGGCCCGGCGAACTGCAGGAAGTCGGTGTAGGCATAGGCGATCACGTAGCCCGGCAGTGCGAGCGGCAGCACCAGCGCGGCCTGCAGCCAGCGCCGCCCCGGAAATTCGCACAGTGCGACCAGCCAGGCCGCGCCGACGCCGACGGCGATGGTTCCGATCCCGACCAGCGCGACCAGCACCAGCGAATTGACCGTGTACGCGGCCAGGCCGGTCTCGATCAGGTGGGTCCAGGCACCGCCGGCGACCGCGTTCGACGCGGGGCCGCCGCCGAACGCGAGGACGACCACCGCCGCCAGCGGCAGCACGATGGCGGCGGCGATGGCAAGCGCGAGGCCATGCAGGACGCGGGAACTGGTCACGATCGGGATTCAGGGCGAGACAGCGCGGGGGACGGCGGGGCACCGCTGCACGCGGACGGCACGCGCCCCGGCGGCGGCACAAGCGAAGGGAGACAGCAAACGCAAATGCGAATTATAATCATCCATGCACGGGCGCCGGCATGGCGCCCGACATACCCTGTCCGGTTCCGCTAGTATCCACGATTGCGCCATGGTCAAGGAACAGCCTCCACCACTGCTCGAATTCGCCGGGGTCGACGTCGTCTTCCACGGACAGGCGGCGGTGCGCGGCCTGAGTTTCGCGCTGACGCAGGGCCAGATCGGCTGCCTGCTCGGGCCGAGCGGCTGCGGCAAGACCACGGCCCTGCGCGCCCTCGCGGGCTTCGAGCCGCTTGCCGCCGGCGAGATCCGCCTCGACGGCACGGTGATCAGCCGCCCCGGCTACGCGCTGGCGCCGGAGAAGCGCCGCATCGGCATGGTGTTCCAGGACTACGCCCTGTTTCCGCACCTGACCGTGGCCGGCAATGTCGGCTTCGGCCTGCGCGCGCACAGCGCATCGGCGCGCCGGCA
Organism: Burkholderiales bacterium; assembly: GCA_016790695.1. Taxonomy (GTDB): domain Bacteria; phylum Pseudomonadota; class Gammaproteobacteria; order Burkholderiales; family JAEUOS01; genus JAEUOS01. The sequence continues at coordinate 1,057 of JAEUOS010000054.1, read as the reverse complement.
GCGCGTGGCGGAACTGCTCGAACTCACCGGCCTCTCCGGCAGCGCGGAGAAGTACCCGCACGAACTCTCCGGCGGCCAGCAGCAGCGCATCGCGCTGGCGCGCGCGCTCGCGCCGGCCCCCGGCCTGCTGCTGCTCGACGAGCCGTTTTCCAATCTCGACACCGAGCTGCGCGAACGCCTGAGCCTGGAGCTGCGCGAGATCCTCAAGTCCGCGGGCACCACCGCGATCCTCGTCACGCATGACCAGCACGAGGCCTTCGCGATCGCGGACGTGATCGGGCTGATGAATCGCGGCCGCATCGAGCAGTGGGATGCGGCCTACAACCTCTATCACCGCCCGGCCAACCGCTTCGTCGCGGACTTCATCGGCCAGGGCGTATTCCTCGACGGCAGGGTGCTGTCGGACAACCAGGTGCAGATCGAGTTCGGCGCGCTCGCCGGCGACATCCCGATGCCCTGCCACCAGGGCTGCGCCGCCTGCGGCAAGGGCTGCTCGGTCGACGTGCTGCTGCGCCCCGACGACGTCATCCACGACGATGCCTCGCCGCTGCAGGCCGAGGTGCTGCGCAAGGCGTTCCGCGGCGCCGAGTTCCTCTACACGCTGCGCCTGCCGTCGGGCCGCGAGGTGCTGGCCCTGGTGCCCTCGCACCACAACCACGCGATCGGGGAAAGGATCGGCATCCGCCTGGAAGTCGACCACGTCGTCGCGTTCCAGCACGCCGGCGCGGGCGCCTAGGTCCGGTGGTCGCCGCCGGCGCGCCGGCGCGCGCCGCGCCGACAGGCGCCGGCTGACCGGCGCTAGTTCTTCAGGCTGAAGACCACGCGGACGCGCGCCTCGAACGCGCGCCCGCGCAGCCCCTCGGGGATCGGCACGAACGGTTTGGCGCGCGAGATCGAGATGCGCGCCTGCTCGTCGAGCATGTCGTGCCCGGACGAGGCGGCCGTCTCGACGCCGGCCACCTTGCCGTCGACGCCGATGCGCAGCAACACCGTCGAGGTGCCTTCCCAGCCGTTCTGCATCGCCTCGTTCGGGTACCGCTTGAGCTTGCGCGTCTCG
>JAEUOS010000029.1 GCA_016790695.1 Burkholderiales bacterium | reverse complement strand
CCGACTACACCATGCCGCTCGCGCGCGCGGTGCCCGACATCCGCACCGGCATCGTCGAATCCAACGATCCCAACGGCCCGCTCGGCGCCAAGGGCGCGAGCGAGACGGCGATCGTGCCGGGCGCGGCGGCGATCGCCAACGCGGTCTACGACGCCATCGGCGTGCGCATCACCGCGCTGCCGATCACGCCGCAGAAGGTGCTGGCCGCGCTCGCGGCGCGCCGGGAGGCCGGCGATGCGTGATTTCGAATTCCTCGAGCCGGCCGACGTGGCCGAGGCGAGCCGCATGCTTGCCGCCCATGGCGAGGACTGCCGCGCGTATGCCGGCGGCACCGCGCTGCTGCTCGCGCTGCGCCAGCGGCTGGTCGCGCCGACCCACCTGGTGTCGCTGGGCAGGATCCCGGCCCTGTCGGGCGTGCGCTTCGACGCCGCGGCCGGCCTGCGCATCGGCGCGCTCACGCGCCATGCGGAACTCGCGGCGGCGCCCGAGGTGCTGCGCCACTACCCGATGCTCGCCGGCATGGCCGCGCATCTCGCCAACCCGCAGGTGCGCAATCAGGGCACGCTGGGCGGCAATCTCTGCTATGCCGACCCGGCGACGGATCCGCCGACCTGCCTTCTGGGCCTGGACGCCGAGGTGGAGATCGCGTCCGCGCGCGGCACGCGGCGCCTGCCGATCGGCGATTTCTTCGTCGACTACTACACCACCGCGCTCGCGCCCGATGAGATCCTGGTCGCGGTTCACGTCCCGCCGCCGGCGGCCGACGCCATCGGCCGGTACACGCGCTTCCTGCGCACGCCGGCCGAGCACCGGCCGCTGGTCAACGTGGCCGTCACCGCGCGCAGGAGCGGCGGGGCCGCCACCGCGGTGCGCGTGGCGGTCGGGGCCTCCACGCCGATTCCGGCACGGGTGCCGCGCGCCGAGGCGCTGCTCGAGGGCCGCGCCGTGACTGCCGAGCTCGCGGCCGCCGCGGCGGCGGCCGCGGCCGACGACATCTTCGCGGTTTCGGACGGGCGCGGCGACGAGGCCTACCGTCGCGCGATGGTGCGCGTGGTGCTGCGCCGCACGCTCGCCGCGCTGTTCGACCTGCCGGGGGAATGACTGCCATGGGGAAGCACCTGATCACGCTCACCGTCAACGGGCGTGCCGAAGAAGCGGAGATCCCGGCCAAGCGCCTGCTGTGCGACCTGCTGCGCGACGACCTCATGCTCACCGGCACCAAGCGCGGCTGCGAGACCGGCACCTGCGGCGCGTGCTCGGTGATCGTCGACGGCCGCCTGGTCAAGTCCTGCCTGATGCTGGCGCTGCAGGCGCGCGGCGCCGCGGTCACCACGGTCGAGGGCCTCGCCGCCCCCGGGGAGCTCTCGCCGCTGCAGCAGTGCTTCGCCGAGAACGGCGGCCTGCAGTGCGGCTACTGCACCCCCGGCTTCCTGATGGCGGCCAGCGCGCTCCTGGCGCAGAATCCCGGCCCGACCGAGGCACAGGTGCGCGAGGCGCTCGACGGCAACCTGTGCCGCTGCACCGGCTATTCCGGCATCGTCGCCTCGGTGCTGGCCGCTGCGGAGAAGCTGCGTGGACATTGACAAGACGCTGACGCTGCCGGCCCCGCCGGCCCGGGTGTGGGCGCTGCTGCTCGACCCCAAGGCGATGGGCGAGTGCGTGCCCGGCATGCAGTCGATCGAGGTGGTGAGCGACACCGAGTACCGGTCGGTGATGGCGGTGAAGATCGCCTTCGTGAGCGCGAAATTCCGCATCCGCACCACCGTCGTCGAACAGCGCGCGCCGCACTATCTGAAGAGCGAGGGTGTCGGCGAGGACGCCTCGGTGGCGAGCTCGTTCAAGCAGGTGAGCGAGATGTTCCTCGAGGAACAGTCGGACGGCGGCACCGTGCTGACCATGAAGGTGAAGGTCGACGTGCTCGGACGGCTCGGCACCTTCGGCCTGAACGTCATGAAGACCAAGGCGGACCGCATGTGGGAGGAGTTCGGCGCGAACCTGGTTGCGCGTCTGGCGCCCGCCGCGGCCGTCGCGCCCGTCGCCGAGCCGCCTGTCGGCGCGCAAGGACCCGCCGCGCCTGTCACGGCCGCTCCTGCGCCTGCCGGCACACAGGTTCCCGCCGCCGCGCTGCCGGCGGCGGCGCGTCAGATCGAAGCGCGCGCCGGATGGCTGGCACGTCTCTTCGGCACCGCGCCCGCGGGCCTCGTCCGTCAGCCCGGCGACATCGCCATCGAAGTGCGCCGCGGCGACGCCACCATCACCGTGCTCTGGCCGGAGAAGAGCGCACCGGAATGCGCGGCGTGGCTGCGGGAGTACCTGCGGGCCTGAGTGCCTGCAGTCCGCCCGCCCGCGGCGAGCGCACCGACTGTCAGCTCGCCCGCCCCACCCAGAACGTCGCGCCCTCGGGGCCGTAGCGTTCCGTGTGGCGCGTGCCGCGCGCCACCTCGAAGGTGTCGCCGGCCCGGAGGTGTCTGACCGCGCCGTCGACCGTCAGCCAGAACTCGCCGCGGACCACGAGGGCGGAGACGTCGAACGGATGGTCGTGCTCGGGCGTGGCATGGCCGGCCTGCCATTCACGCACCAGGACCTGGTCGAAGCCCTTGCTGCGGACGGCGGCGGAGAATTCCTCGAAGGTGGGCAGGGCCATGGTCGCGGGCTGCGCGGCTGCCGGCGCAGATCGGAAGTTGCGATGGGACGAGTATAGCGATGCCCGGCGCCGGTCCGGGCCGTCCTCACGGCCCGAAGCTCGAGCGCAGCTGCACGCCCCAGCGCCCGTCCTTCAGCGCGAGCACGTAGAGCGAATCGTAGACGCCGATGACGCTGCCGTCGGCGCGGCGGCGCGTGTAGTTCACCGCCATGTGCGCCTTCGTCGCGTCATGCTGCACCATGCGGCGCGTGTTCCAGGTGCTGTGGTGCCAGTCGTCCTCGCGGCGCAGCCGTTCGAACAGGTCCAGCGGGTTGCCGCCGCTCGCCGGGTAGGTGACGATCGTGCCGCCGGCAAAGCGCACGTGCGGAAAATGCATCTCGGCTTCCATGGCCGCGACGTCGTAGGCGTTGACTGCGGCCATGAAGCGGTCCAGGCAGGCAATGCAGGCGTTGCGGATGGCGTCGGACATGATAGTTCTCGCGGTCGAAGGGGTGAATGATGCGCCATTCGCGGCCGCTCCTCGCGCCGGGCGCGCGCCGCCTGGCGTCGGGGAAGGGGCGGCGCGCGCCCCCCGGCGGTGCTAGCCGCCCTTGATGCCGCGGCTGCGCACCACGTCGCCCCAGCGCGCGGCCTCGCTCTTCAGGTAGTCGGTGAGCCCCGCCCGCGTGCTCGTCACCGGCGTGACGCCGAAGTCGGCGAAGCGCTTCTTCACGGCCTCGGAGGCTAGGGCGGTGGCGAGCAGGCCCTCCAGGCGGGCGAGCGCCTCGGCGGGGATGCCCCTGGCGGCGAGCAGCGCGGCCCAGCCTTGCACCTCGAGGTTGGCGATGCCGGCGGATTTGAAGGCCGGCACGCCGGGCAGTTCGGCGATCGGCTGCGCGGTCGACACCGCGATCGCGCGCAGCTTGCCGGCGCGGGCCTGCGGCAGCACCGACGGCAGGTTGATGAAGCCGGCGCCGACGGTGCCGGCGATGAGGTCGGGCAGGAGCGCGCTTTCGCCCTTGTAGGGGACGCTGGTGATGGTCACGCCGGCCTGCATCGCGAACAGCTCGGCGGTCAGGTGAGCGAGCGTGCCGTTGCCGCTGTTGCCGAACGAAAGCCGGCCCGGATTGGCACGCGCCTCGGCGATCAGGTCGGCGACGGCCCGGTGTGGCGCGGCGGCGGAGACGACCAGCACCAGCGGCTGCGCCGAGACCATGCCGATCGGATCGAAGTCGCGGAACACGTCGTAGGTGACGTTCGGGTTGAGCGCGGGCGTCACGACCATGCTGGTCGAGCCCATCAGGAGCGTGTGCGCGTCCTTCGCCTGCGCAGCGGCCGTGATGCCGATCATGCCGCCGGCGCCCGGGCGGTTCTCGACGACGATGTTCTGGCCCAGCGCCGGTGCCATGGCCTCCGCGAGCACGCGCGCCGAGCCGTCGGCCGGGCCGCCGGGCGCGAACGGGACGATGATGCGCACCGGGCGGGCCGGCCACGCGTCACTGGCGTGCAGGGAACCGGGGACGCTGCCGGCACCGGCAAGGGCGGCGACGAGAACCGCGCGGCGTCGTGGCGAATGACCGGATGCGTGCATGGTGGTCTCCAGGTGTCAGGGAACGATGGCGCCGGCATCGACCAGCGCCGCGCGCACCGCGGCTGCCGGCACCTGCGCGGCGCTGCCGCCATGCCGCGCCTGCCACGCCGCGGCCGTGCCGGCTGCCTGCGCGATGGCCATGGTGCCGGGCATGACGCGGGTGGCCGCATGCGCGGTGTGGGTGGCCGAGATGCCGCGGCCGGCGACGAAGGCGTTGTCGAGCCCGGCGGGAATCAGGCAGCGCAGCGGAATCGCATAGGCGTGGTCCTCGCCCAGGGTCTCGAAGCGCAGGCCGGCGCCCTGCGCGGGATGAATGTCGATCGGATAGGCGCCGGCGGCGATGGCATCGGCGCATGCCGTGCCGGCGCGCACCTCGTCGGCCGTCAGCACATGCAGGCCGGCGACGCGCCGCGACTCGCGGATGCCGAGCTGCGGTGCCAGCGCCGTGAGCCGGCCGCCGGCGCAGCCCGGCACGCGCGCGCGGATGAACGCGGCGGCGGCGAAGGCCTGACGCCGCCCGTCGGCCTCGGCGCGCGACAGGGCGAACGGGTCGGTCGAGTCGACCGCGACGCGGCCGACGTTGAACCAGCCGTCATCGGTTCCCGGCGCGCGGCTCTGGTGCAGCGCGGCGCGCGGCAGCGCGCCCGCGGCCACGCCCTCGGCGCACAGTGCCCTGAGCGTCGCCGCCGGGATCGCGTCGAACGCCGCGTAGTCGATCGGCCCGAAGCGGAACATGGTCGTCGCCGGCTGCAGGACTTCGCCCTCCTCCAGCGGCAGGAAGCGCGCGCCGGCGGCGGCCAGGAGTTCGAGGTCGCCGGAGGCATCGACCGCGACCCGCGGCGCGAAGGTCAGGGTGCGGCCGCGCGCGAGCACATCGGCGCGCGCGATCGTCGCGCCGCGCATCGCCAGGCCGGCAAAGGTGGCGTGGAACAGCACGGCGACGCCGGCCGCGCCGAGCAGTTCATCGAGGACGAGCTTGAGCACTTCCGGGTCGTACGAGACCCGGTCCATGCGATGCCCGGTCGACATGACGAAATGCGCGTGGCCCGGCGAGGCATCGCGCGCCACCAGCGCGGCGACGATCTCTTCGGCGATGCCGGCGACCACGCGCCGCCCGGCGGCGGTCTCCCAGCCGACGAACTGTCCGACCGCGGCCGCCGTGGCGCTGCCGCCGAGAAATCCGAGCCGCTCGACGAGCACGGTGCGCGCGCCCGCCCGCGCGGCCGCGAGCGCCGCCACGCATCCGCCGATGCCGCCGCCGACGATGAGGACGTCGCAGTCCTGCGCCGTCATTGTGCCTTCCCAACCCGATGGTGAGGCGCTAGGATACCCGCTCGCCCGGCGCGCGCCGCGCCGCCCGGCGACACCATCCGCCGTCCCGCCCCCCACCGCCCGCAAGGAGGATCGAACATGGCCATCCGCACCCCCGGAATGGAAGCGCAGCACGCGACGCTGCCGCCGCTGGCATCGCGCTACGTCGATGTCGAGGCGCTGCCGTGGCAGCCGACGCGCTGGCCCGGGATCGAACTGAAGGTGCTGATGGAGGACCCGGACAGCGGCCTGCAGACCACGCTCACGCGCATGGCGCCCGGCGCGGTCCTGCCGGACCACATGCACGTGCAGCTCGAGCAGAGCTGGGTGCTGGAAGGCAGCCTGGTCGACCGGCAGGGCGAGGTGACCAAGGGCAACTACGTGTGGCGCCCGGGCGGCTCGCGCCACAGCGCGAGCGCGCCGAACGGAGCGCTGATCCTCGGCTTCTTCCTCAAGCCCAACCAGTTCTTCTGACGCGGATCGGGATTGACGGCCGGCGGCGGATTGGCGAGAATTAACCAATTCGTTAATTGATGGCTGCGTGCCGCGGTGGCGGCGCGGCAGCTCCCGGGAGAGGCGCGTGAAGTTCGGTGATTTCGTGAAGCTCAAGTCACTCGGCACGCCCGCCGGGTTCCGCGAGAATCTCGCGCGCCTGGGCCTGGACATGCCCTGCGACGACGACATCGCCGCCGCGCCGGCTTCGCCGCTGGCCGCGCCGCTCGCCGCCGACGGGTTCACCATCGGCAACCGCTTCGCGATCCAGCCCATGGAGGGCTGGGACGGCCTGCCCGACGGCAAGCCCTCGGAGAACACGATCCGGCGCTGGCGCCATTTCGGGCTCTCCGGCGCGAAGATGATCTGGGGCGGCGAGGCGGTGGCGGTGCGCCACGACGGCCGCGCCAATCCCAACCAGCTCACCATGACCGCGGAGAACCAGGCGTCGATCGCCGCGCTGCGCGAGACCCTGGTGGCGGCGCACCGCGAGGCGATGGGCGACGACCGCGACCTGGTCATCGGCCTGCAGCTGACGCACTCGGGGCGCTTCTGCAAGCCCAACGATCAGGTCCGGATGGAGCCGCGCATCCTCTACCGGCACCCGATCCTCGACCGCAAGTTCCGCCTGGCCGCCGACCACCCGGTGATGAGCGACGGCGAGATCCGCGAACTGATCGACGACTACATCGTCGCCGCCAGGCGCGCCTGGGAATGCGGCTACCAGTTCGTCGACCTCAAGCACTGCCACGGCTACCTGGGCCACGAGTTCCTCTCCGCGCATACGCGGCCGGGCGAATTCGGCGGCTCGCTCGAGAACCGCACGCGCTTCCTGCGCGAACTCGTCGCCGGCATCCGCGCCGAGGTGCCGGGGCTGGGGCTGGGCGTGCGCGTCTCGGCGCTCGACCTCGTGCCCTTCAAGCCCGACCCCGACCATCCCGATCCGGAGGTGCTGGGTCCCGGCGTGCCCGAAGATGTCGCGGGCCTGCTGCCGTATCGCTACGGTTTCGGCACCGATGAGCGCGATCCGGTCAAGGCCGACCTCGCGGAGACGCGCGCGTTCCTCGGCGTGGTGCGCGATCTCGGCATCCGGCTGGTCAACATCACCCTCGGCAGCCCGTACTACAACCCGCATGTCACGCGGCCGGCGCTGTACCCGCCGTCGGACGGCTATCAGCCGCCGGAAGATCCGCTGATCGGCGTCATGCGCCACCTGGAGACCGTGCGCGACCTGAAGCGCGCGTTTCCCGACCTTGTCTTCATGGGCAGCGGCTACACCTATCTGCAGGAGTTCCTGCCCCACGTCGCGCAGGCGGTGGTGCGCGCGGGCTGGGTCGACCTGGTCGGGCTGGGGCGCATGGTGCTCGCCTATCCGGAGCTCCCGGCCGACGTGCTCGCCGGCCGCGGCCTGCAGCGAAAGCGCCTGTGCCGTACCTTCAGCGATTGCACCACCGCGCCGCGCAACGCGATGGTGTCCGGCTGCTATCCGCTCGACGCCCACTACAAGAAGTCGCCGCAGATGGCCGTGCTCACGCGCATCAAGAAGGCCGCCAACCTGTCCTGACGCAGCGCGCCGGGACCATCCGCCAGCACCAGCACCAGCGCAACCGCAAGGAGGCACGCATGAACGACAGCACTGCCGCGGCGCTCAAGCACCAGCCGCCGATCATCGCCCACGTCGACGACCACGCCTGGGAGACCATCCGCTGGCCCGGGCAGACCGGCAAGATGGTGTTCCATCCGCGCCCCGAGAACCCGACCGAGCCCAATGCCGGCATCGTGCGCTACGAACCGGGCGCGCGCCACCCGTTCCATCGCCACGATTTCGCGCAGGTCTGGTACATCCTCGAGGGCACCTTCGTGATCGGCGGCAGGACCCACGGCCCCGGCACCATGTTCTGCTACCCCGATCCGCACTACGAGGAGGAGCTCTTCACCGAGACCGGCGGCCAGATGCTGTTCGTGCAGTATCCCGGCCCGACCACCGGCGGGCGGCCGATCTACGACGGGCGCTTCAACATGGCGGCGCGCAAGGCGGTCGAGGAGGAGCGCACCGACCGCTAGGGCGGTCGCGCGGTCCGGCCGCGGGCGCGCGCTTGCGGCCCGCACATGCGCCGGCGTCGCTCTCGACGCGCGACCGGCGAGACCCGGGCGCGCGCCGGTCGGGAGCCGACCCGCGCGCGGCTCAGCGCGGCTGGCGCGTCTGCGGCAGCGCGATGAAGTCGTCGAACTTTCCGCCCGGCGTCGGGGCGATGGTTCCAACGCGCTGGAACGCGATGCGGTAGTCGTAGCGCATCGCCTTGCGGATCGCGGCGGCCAGTTGCGCGGCCTCGTCACCGGTGAGGTCGCGCTCGGCCACGTAGCGTACCGCGAGTTCGTCGGCCGCGAGCTGCGCGACCTGCCACTGGTGGACCGGGGCCGCGTCGAGCCAGAAGTCGAAGTTCAGCCGCGGGAAGAAGGTGCGACCCGTGGGATCGACCGCGATCTGGCCGCCGCGGCCGGCGATTTCGGCCAGCACCGGCAGTCCCCGGCCGCACGCGCACGGCGGCCCGAAGCGCGCGATGTCGCCAAGGTCGTAGCGGATCAGCGGCATCGCGAAGTTGTGCAGGTCCGTGATCACGACCCGCCCCGCATCACCCGGCCCGCACGGCTCGCCTGCATCATCGAGCAGCTCCAGCAGGACGCGCTCGGCCTGCACGTGCAGCGCACCCTGCTCGGGACACTGCAGCGCCAGCGGCCCGGTCTCGGCGCAGCTGTAGGTGTCGAAATAGCCGGCATGCCACGTCTCCCGGACGAGCCGGCCCAGTCCGGGTGCCGCCATGTCGCTGAACCCCAGCACCGCGCGCAATCCGGCCGGCGTCCTGCCGGTCGTGCGGCTCTTGCGCAGCAGGGCCGCGAGGTTGGCGTTGTGGGCGATGAGGTAGTCCGGCCGTTCGCGGCACAGCCAGTCGATCTGCGCGTCGTGGCTCTCGAAGGCGCTCATGCGCACCGTGGGTCCGGTCCGAAACACGGCGTCGGTGGGCGGGCCCCAGCCCGGGCTGTGCGGCGGGTCGGCCTCCATCCGGATCACGGCGAGTTTGCCCGCCGGGTCGATGCCGTACCAAAGCTGGCTGCGCAGCACGGCCGCGTGCTGCATCAGCACCGCCGCATCCGTCACCGCGGTGCGCAAGGGCTGGCCGGTGGAACCCGACGTGGTGGTCCAACCGATCTCGCCGTGCGCCGGGGGCGGCGCCGCGGACAGCAGGCGCGCGGCATCCTTCTGGATGTCACGCTTGCGCAGTACCGGCCAGTTCCGGAAGTTCTCGGGGGTGACGGCCGCCGCGGAGCCGATGCCGGCAAGCGCGAGATGGTCGCGGTAGTGCGGCACGTGAACGACGGCGTGGGCGATCAGCAGGCGCAGCTGCGCGAACTGCCGCTCCGCGAGCGCGGTGACGGTCCACCACTGCGTCAGGTCCAGCTGCGATTGAAGGGCGAGCATCGCCTGGCCCGCCGCCGGCGGCAGGCCGGGCCACGCCAGTCCGGGCAGTACGGACGAGACCGGGCGGGATGGCTGCTGCGGTGCCGTCATGTCGGCGCCACCAGGCAGACGAACTCCTCGAACTTGCCGCCCGCGCTGCGTTCCAGGCGTTCGACTCGGGTGAACCGGAAGGTGTAGTCATGCCGGAAGTTGCGCGAGAGGACCTCGATGACCTGCGCCTCCTCGGAGGCGATCAGCTCGCGCGGCGCCACGTAACGAATCTCGATCTCGCCCGGCGCATGCTGGACGAGCTGACGCTGTTCGATCGGGGTCGACAGCCAGACCGACGGGTTGATCATCGGCCAGAAGCGGCGGCCGGTGGGATCGACCGCCATGTTGCGTGAACGGCCGTTGATCGAGGCGATGACTGGCAGCCCCCGGCCGCACGCGCAGGCCGGCCCGAAGCTCGCGTAGTCGCCGAGCTCATAGCGGATCAGCGGCATCGCGAAGTTGTGCAGGCCGGTCACCACCACCCGCCCGGGCGTGCCCGGCGGACAGGGCGCGCCCGCCTCGTCGAGGATCTCGACAAGCACGTTCTCCGACTGCACGTGCAGGTTGCCGTGCTCCGGGCACTGGAACGCGAGTGGGCCGAATTCCGCGGCGCTGTAGAGGTCGTGGACCGCGGCGCCCCAGGTTGCGGCAGCAAGCGCGGCAAGGTCCGCCGGCGGCTGGTCCGCGTAGGACAGCAGGACCTTCAGGCGCGCGGGGCGCCGGCCGGTGTCGCGACTGCGCAGGATCAGGGAGCGGAGATTGCTTCCCAGCGAAAGCAGGTAGTCGGGTTCCTCCTCGCACAGCCAGTCGAGCTGCGCGTCGATGTCCTCGGCGATGTTGAGGGTCACCAGCGGACCGGTGTCGAGCATGCCCTCGTACACCGGGTTCCAGGTGGCGTGGGTGAGGCGCCCAACCTTGGGGCGGATGGTGGCGAACTTGCCGCGCGCATCGATCCCGTACCAGCCGAAGGCGCGCAGCATCGGCGCCTCGCGGATCAGGCCGTCGAGCAGGGTCGAGGCGACGCGCACCGGCATCCCGGTCGAGCCGGTGGTCGACTGCCAGTCGATGCGGCCGTGCTCGGGCGGCAGCCAGCGCGCCTGCAGCGCATCGGCCGCGGCGCGCACCGCGCCGCGCGCGAGCAGCGGCCAGCGCAGGAAGCTGGTCTGCTGGACGCCGGCGACGGTGAAGATGGCGGCCCGGCGCATGTGATCGCGGTAGAACGGCACATGGCGCACGGCGTGGCCGACGAGCTCGCGCAACTGCCGCATCTGGTGCCCGGCGATCGCGTCGGTCGACCACCATTGCGAACGGCGCAACTGGAAATCCAGCGAAAGCAGCAGGGGCCCGTTGCCGGCGGTCAGCGCCGGCCAGGCGATGTCGTCGAGGGACGAGCGCAGCGGCAGCGGGGGAGGCAGCGCGGAAGGCGACGCGGCGACATCACCCCGACCGGCGCCCCCGTCAGCGGTCAAGCCGGCCGCCCGTCGTTCGGTGCGTCGCGGTGCGCGCTCCCGCTACTGCTTCTTGTAGGCGATCGCGCCGTTGGCGGTGATGCTGCTGCTGGAGAAGTAGCCGTACCCGGGTCCGTAGACTGAGCCCGTGACCCTGAACGCCATGCCCGCGCGCGAAGCGCCGTCGCCGGCCAGAACACCTCGCCCATTGATATAGCCCTCGAACGAATAGCCGTTCGCCGAGCCGTAGCCGTAGCCGCTCGCATCGAAGCGCCGCAGGTCGATCGCACCGCTCGAGACACCGAGGCTGCCGGTGAAATTCGACGGCACGCCGTTGATCAACATGCTGGTGCTGTGCGTGCCTGAGAGCGTGCCGAAATTCACCGACAAGGTCGCGCCAGTGACAGCCACCGACTGGCAACCGGAGGAGCCGCACGAGGCTGTCGCCCCGATGGCCGAATAGGTGGCTTCGCCCGATTGCGGCATGTTGGTGACCGGCAGGCCGACGACATAGTGGAACGGGCCGTTGCCGTCCGGGAACGGCGCGAGGTTGCGGCCCGCGCTGTCGGTGCCGCCGAGCCAGCGGCCCCAGGCGATGATGCCGTCGTTGCC
>JAEUOS010000025.1 GCA_016790695.1 Burkholderiales bacterium | reverse complement strand
TGGAGGCTGACGAGCGTGCCCAGCGCGCTCTCCGCGTACAACCCGACCGCGACCTTCGCGCCGCGCGCGGCGGCCAGGGCGCTGATCGCGCGCGCCTCGGAGAGGCCGATGCGCCCGGGTTTGGTCGACAGCGCGACGCCGCCATGGTCGATGAACGCGCGCGCGTCGTCGACCGCGACGCAGGCGCGGTCGACCAGGATCGGCACCGCGGCGCCGCGCTGCAAGGCGGCGAAGCGCTCGTCGGGCGCCAGCGGACACGGATCCTCGGCCACGACCGCGCCGGCATCGGCGATCGCGCGCACGTAGGCGGGCGCCTCGTCGCGCGGGTAGGCGCTGTTGGCGTCGACATACAAGGTCACGCCGTCGCCCACCGCGGCGCGGATCTCGCGCAGGGCCGCGAGGTCGGTCGCCACGCCCTGGCCGCCCTTGACCTTGAGGGTGCGAAACCCGTGGCGTGCGCACATTTCTGCCGCCTCGGCCGCCATCGTCGCCGGTGCCTGGCGCGTCACCGCCCAGGCAAGCTCGACTTCCGGGCGCCCGCCCCACAGGCGCCACAGCGGCACGCCGGCGCGCGCGGCATGCAGGGTCCAGGCGGCGTTGTCGAGCATGCCCTTGGCGAGGCGGTTCTCCGGAATGCCGGCAAGCGCGCCGGCCACCGCCGCGGGCGCGCCCGGATCGACGCGCGCCAGGCGCGGCATCAGGAAATCCTCGAAGGCCGCCTTGAGCGAGGCCGGCGAGACGCCCGACCAGGTCGGCTTGATGGTGCCTTCGGCGACCCCGGCGACGCCGTCGGCGTCGACGACGGTCAGCAGCGCGTAGGTGCCCGCGCGCTCGACCGCGTTGGCCCAGGTGATCTCGCGCGCATACGGCAGGGTGTAGAAGTCCAGCGACCAGCGCGCCAGGCCTGCGCTCATGCGGCGAGCCCGAACTCGGCGATCGCGTGCTCGCGCAGCCTGACCTTCTGCACCTTGCCGCTGCCGGTCATGCCGATGGACTCGAAATCGGCGACGATGCGGAGGTAGCGCGGCACGCGGAAGTTCGCGCAGCGCGCCTTGCACCAGGCCGTCAGCTCCGCCTCGCTCGCGCGCGCGCCCGCCTTGAGCGTCACGTAGGCGGCCGGCACCTCGCCGAGCCGTGCATCGGGCACGCCGACCACCTGCGCGGTGGCGACCGCCGGATGGCCGAGCAGCACCTCCTCGACCTCCGCCGGCGCGACATTCTCGCCGCCGACGCGGAACACGTCCTTCAGACGCCCGACCATCGCCAGGCGGCCGTCGGCGTCGAGGGTGCCGAGGTCGCCGGTGCGCAGCCAGCCGTCGGGCGTGAACACGCGCGCGTTGGCCTCGTCGTTCTTGTAGTAGCCCTTCATCACGTTCCAGCCGCGCACCTGGATCTCGCCCGGCGCGCCGGTCGGCAGCACCGCGCCGGTCGCCGGATCGGCGATGCGCACCTCGACTCCCGCGTGCGGCAGCGCGCGTCCGGCGACGCGCACCGCCTCGGGATCGCGGTGGTCGTTGAACACCACGTTGGGCGAGCATTCGGACAGGCCGTAGGCGGCGCACACCCCGGTCATGCCCATGACGTCGATGATGCGGCGCATGGTCTGCGGGCCCGCGGCCGCCCAGCCGCCGCGCAGCGAGAGCCGCGCCGGATCGAAGTCGGCGTGGCTCATCATCATCTGGAACAGCGTGTCGTTGCCGCTGGTGAGGGTGCAGCGTTCCTCGGCCAGGAGCCGCAGCGCCGCGCCGGCCTCGAACGTCGGCAGCGTCACCAGGGTGGCGCCGGCATTGAGCGCGACCAGCAGCGACAGCGTGGTGCCGGCGACGTGATAGAACGGCCGGCAGTTGAAATAGCGGTCGGCGGCAGTCACCCCCATGCGCACGCCGGTCGACCAGGCATTGCGCAACATGTTGTGGTGGGTGAGCAGCACGCCCTTCGGGTACGCGGTGGTGCCGGAGGTGAACTGCATCAGCAGCGCGTCGTCGACGCCGACCCCGGCGCCGGCACGCGCGAGCGCCTCGTCGGAGACGCCCTCGGCCAGCGCGCGCGCCGCGCGCCACGAGAGCGCGCCGGCCGGCACGTCGTCACCGACCACCAGCACGCGCGCGAGCAGCGGCAGGGCCGTGCCCGGCAGCGCGCGGTCGAGCGCGGGCTCGACCGCGCGCAGGAGCGCGATGAAGTCGATGCCGAGGAAGCGGTCGGCCGCGAACAGCAGCCTGACGTCGGCCTGCTTCAGGCAGAACGCGAGCTCGGAGGACTTGAAGCGCGTGTTGACCGGAACCGTCACGGCGCCGATCAGCGCCGCGCCGAAGAACATCGACACCCAGGCCGCGTTGTTGCCCATCAGGATGCCGACGTGGTCGCCCCTGGCGACGCCGAGCGCCAGCAGCGTCTTCGCCGCGCGCCGCGCCTTGGCGTCGAGCTGCGCCCAGGTCAGGCGCATGCGGTCGGTGACGAGCGCCTCGCGATCGCCGTGCGCGGCGACCGTCGCCGCGAGCGTCGCGCCGAGCGTGCGCGGCGGCCAGTCGCCGGTCACGACGCGGCCTTGCCGAAACCGGCGATGCCGGCGCGCCAGTTGTTGCGCGCGAGGTTCTCCTCGATGGCGAGGATCTCGGTGGCGAGCGCGCCGCGCGGGTCCTGCTCGATGCCGCGGTCCACGCACGCCTTGGCCAGCGCGAGCGCGGCCGGCGGCGCCTTGGCGATGGTGGCGGCGATCGAGGCGAGCTCGCGCTCGAGTTCCTCGGCCGCGACCACGCGCGCGACCAGCCCCGCGGCGAGCGCCTCGTCGGCGCGCAGCACGCGGCCGGTGAACATCATGTCCTTGGCGAGGCGCTTGCCGAGGATGCGCGGCAGGCGCTGCGTCGCGCCGACCGTGCCCCACAGCGCCTCCGGGGTGCGGAAGCTGGCCGCGGGCGTGGCGACGATGAAGTCGCAGGCGGCCGCGATCTCGCAGCCGGAGCCGACCGCCGGGCCGGCGACCACGGCGACCGAGGGCATCGGCAGCGACTCGATCGCGTTGTACGCGGCAAAGGCCTTGAGACGGCGCGCGCGCACCGCGTCCTCGTCCATGCCCTGGCGCTCCTTCAGGTCGGCGCCGGCGCAGAACACCGGCCCGCTGGCGCGGATGAAGACCACGCGCACCGCCGCATCGGCGGCAAGCGTCCGGCACGCGGCCTGGAGATCGGCGCACATCGCGCCGTTGAGCGCATTGCGCGCCGCCGGCCGGTTCAGGGTCAGCGTCGCCGCACCGGCGTCGACGGCAAGCAGGAGGGTGTCGGTCATGTCAGATCGCCTTGGCCGCGCGCAGCGCGTTGATCTCCGCCGCCGTCTTGCCGAGCACGTCGCGCAGGATGGCCTCGGTATGCTCGCCCAGCAGCGGCGGGCGCGCGGGCACCGGGTCGTCGAGGCCGTCGAACTTGAACGGCAGCGGCACGCAGTCGAACGCGCCGATCACGGGATGGTCGAAGCGCGCGCGCATGCCGCGCGCGATCACCTGCGGGTCGGCGAACACCTCGTCGACATGGTTGATCGGGCCGGCGGGCACGCCGGCGGCATCGCAGGCGCTGCCGAGCGCGTCGCGGTTCCACCCGAGGATCGCCGCGCCGAGCTTCGCCATCACCTCGTCGCGCCGCGCCACCCGCGCGCTGTTGTCCTGCAGCGCCGGCTCGCTCCCCCAGGCCTCGAGCCCCAGCACCCGCATCAGCGGCATCCAGTGCTGGTCGCTGCAGGTGATGTGCAGCCACTTGCCGTCGGCGCAGCGGAAGGTGGCCGACGGCACCCGCCCCGGATGCTCGGTGCCCAGGCGCGGCGGCACCTCCCCGAGCGCGAAGAAGCGCGCCGCCGCCAGCGACAGCAGGCCGACCTGGCCGTCGAGCATGGAGAAGTCGACGTGGCAGCCCTGTCCGCCGGCCTGCCGCCCCTGCAGCGCCGCGAGGATGGCGATCGCCACCCACAATCCGGACGTGAGGTCGGCCACCGGCAGCCCCGGCTTGACCGGTCCGCCGCCGCGCTCGCCGGTCAGGCTCATCAGGCCGGCCATCGCCTGGAACACCGTGTCGTAGCCCTTGCGCTTCGCGTACGGGCCGGTCTGGCCGAAGCCGGTGCACGAGACGTAGACCAGGCGCGGGTTGAGCGCCTGGAGCGACGCGTAGTCGAGGCCGTAGCGCCTGAAGGTGCCGACCGGAAAGTTCTCGACCAGCACGTCGGCGCGCGCCGCCAGTTCCCGGATCACGCCCTGGCCCTCGGGCGAGCGCAGGTTGACGGTGATCGAGCGCTTGGAGCGGTTGAACGCCATGTAGTAGGCGCTCTCGCTGCCGGCGGCGGTCTCGACGAACGGCTCGAAGCCGCGCGTCTCGTCGCCCTCGCCGGGCTGCTCGACCTTGATCACCGACGCGCCGAGCTCGGCCAGGATCATGCTCGCGAACGGGCAGGCGAGCACCCGCGACAGGTCGAGGATGGTGATGCCGTGCAGGGGCTTCACGCGGCCTCCGGGGCCGCGGGCGCGGCTCGCGCGGCGCGCGCGGCCGCCGGCGGGACGGTACGGCGCGGCATCATCGCCCCGGGTACAGGCCGAGCATGGCGGCGCGCACGCGCACTGCGCCGAAGACCGCGTTGATGAACGGCGTCGCCACGCCCACGCGCTCGGCGATCTCGACGACGCTGCCGACGATCGCGTCGAGCTCGATCGGGCGCCCCGCCTCGACATCCTGGAGCATCGACGACTTGATCGACCCCAGCTTGAGCGATTGCGCCATCCGCGCCTCCGGATCGATGCGCGCGTCGAGGCCGAGGGCGTCGGCGAGCGCCATCGCCTCGCGCATCATCGCGCCGAACATCGACGCGAGGTGGCGGTCGGCGATCATGCGGTCGGTCGCCACGCCGGTCAGCACCGACACCGGGTTGAAGCAGACGTTGCCGAGAAGCTTCAGCCAGATCTCGCGGCGGATCGCCGCCGAGGCGACCGCATCGAAGCCCGCGCCGGCCAGCGCGGCGACGAGGGCGTCGACGCGCGCCGAGGCGCGGTGGGCGGGCTCGCCCAGGATCAGGCGATTGCCGGAGTCGTGCTGCACCAGGCCCGGCTGCGGCACGTTGGCGGCCAGGAACACCACGCCGCCGACGACATGCGCGGGCGCGATCGCGCGCGCGATGCGGCCATCGGGGTCGCAGGCGGCGAGCGCCGTGCCGGCGAGCGCGCCGCCCCAGCCGTCGAAGAACCACCAGGGCACGCCGTTCATCGCCGTGACCACCGCCGTCTGCGGGCCGACCAGGGCGGCGACGTCGGCCGCGGCCGCCGGCAGGCTGTGGCTCTTGAGGGCGATGATCACCACGTCCTGGGTCCCCAGGTCGGCACCGCGCTCGCTCGCCGTCACCGCGACCGCCTGCTCGCTGCCGCCGTGCGCCAGCCGGAGCCCGTGCGCGCGGATCGCGGCGAGGTGCGCGCCGCGCGCGACCACGCTGACCGCGTGGCCGGCGAGCGCCAGGCGCGCGGCGATGGTGCCGCCGATCGCGCCGGCGCCATAGACACAGATGCGCATCTCAGGCGGTCCTTTCGAACTGGCGCACCGGCGGCCGCTTCGGCGGCGCGGTCGGGTTGACCATGCCGTTGCCGGCGACCGTCTCGGGCGTGTAGGCGCCGGCGACGCCGATCGGCACGTCGCCGGCGACGGTGACGCGCTCCATGCTGCGCCGCTCCGGGTAGTAGTCGTGCGGCGCGTAGTGCTGGACCGAGCGGTTGTCCCACAGCACCACGGTGTCGGGCTGCCACTTGACGCGCAGCTGATACTCGGGAACGCTGGCCTGCCGGTACAGGTAGTCGAGCAGGGCGTCGCTCTCGTCGGGCCGGACGCCGTCGATGCGGATCGAGAATTGCGGATTGACGTAGATCGCGCGCCGCCCCGACACCGGGTGCACCCGCACCACCGGATGCCAGGGATTCGGGAACGCGTCCTCGAGCTCGCGCAGCTTGCGGCGCTGCTCCGGCGCGCTGCCGAACAGCGAGCGGAACGGCTTGAAGTCGTGCAGGCAGACCAGACCGTGGATGTGCGCCTTCATGCGCTCCGAGAGCCCGCGGTAGGCGGCGGTCATGCTGGCGAAGCAGGTGTCGCCGCCGCGCGGCGGCACGATGCGCGCCCGCAGCATGGTGACGATCGGCGGGTTGGCGCGGAAGGTCTCGTCGGCATGCCAGATGTCGGTGCGCGCCGCCGGATGGTCGGCCGAATAGTCGAGCACGATGACCTCGGGCTTGTCCTCCCGGTTCGGCGAGAACGGATGCACCGACAGCGGCCCGAAGCGCGCGCCGAAGGCCATCTGGTGCTCGAGGGTCATCGCCTGCTGGTCGCGCAGCACCAGCACCTCGTAGCGCACCAGCGCGTCGTGCAGCACCTCGAACAGGGCGTCGTCGAGGCGCGCGAGGTCGGCGCCCCGCACCTCGGCGCCGATGAAGCCGTTGATCGGCACGATCTCGACGGCCATGGTCAGTCCACCTTCGCGCCGGAAACGCGCACCGCCTCGGCCCAGCGCGGCAGTTCGGCCTTCACCAGCGCAGCGAACTCCGCCGGCGTGATCGGCGGCCACGGCTCCATGCCGAACTTGCCGAGCAGCTCGCGGAACTCCGCGGTCTGCTGGAACTTCTGCATTTCGGCGGACAGCCGGGCCACGATCGGCGCCGGCGTCGCCGCCGGCACCGACACGCCCTGCCAGGCCTGCCAGTCGAAGCCGGGCACGAACTGCGCGACCGGCGGCACCGCGGCGATCATGCTGTTCTGCTTGGCCGCCGAGGTGCCGTAGACCTGCACCTTGCCGGCCTGGATGTTGGGCACCGCGATGGTGGCGTCGGCGAACATGATCTGCACCTTGCCGGGAATCAGGTCCTGGAATGCCGCCGGCGTGCCCTTGTAGGGCACGTGCTGGACGTCCAGGTTCAGGCGCCGCTTCAGGTCCTCCATGAACAGCTGGTGCGCGCTGCCGTTGCCGACCGACGCATAGTTGTACTTGCCCGGGTTGGCGCGCACCAGGTCGACCATCTCGCGGAAGTTCCTCGCCGGAAAGCTCGTCGAGGCCACCAGGAAGAAGTTGACCGTGCCCATCAGCGAGACCGGCTGGAAGTCGCGCAGCGGGTCGATCGGCGCGGGCTTGTAGAGCGCCGGCGAAATGCCGAAGGTCGAACTCGTCGAGATCAGGAGCGTGTAGCCGTCGGGCGGCGACTTCGCCACCTGCTCGGCGCCGACCAGGGTGCCGGCGCCCGGGCGATTCTCGACGACCACGGTCTGGCCGAGGCCGCGGCCGAGACGCTCGGCAACCGCGCGGCCGAGCAGGTCGGTGAGCGCGCCCGGCGGGAACGGCACGACCAGCTTGAGCGCGCGGCTCGGGTAGGCCTCCTGGGCCCGGGCCGGGCCGGCGGCGGCGAGCGCGCCGGCACCGGCGGCGCGCAGGAAGTCTCGGCGGATTCGGGATGGCATGACGGGCGATCTCCTGTGCGGGGGCTCAGTGCTTGTACGACGGGTCGGTGCGGTCGAGCAGGCGCAGGCACGCCTCCCAGTGCTTGGCCTGCGCCGGCCGGTCCGGCCGCTCGAACTGGCGCGCCACCTTCTCGGCGACGGCGTCGGGCGCGACGAGGACGCGCGCGCCGCCGGCGAGCGCGCCGATCTGCGCCTGGCAGGCGCGCTCGAGGTAGTACATGCGGTCGAAGGCGTCGGCGACGGTCTCGCCGCAGGTCAAGAGGCCGTGGTTGCGCAGGATCAGCGCGTGCTTGTCGCCCAGGTGCGCCTGCAGGCGCGCCTGCTCGTCGAGGTCGAGCGCGACGCCCTCGTAGTCGTGGTAGGCGAGGCGGCCGTGGAAGCGCATCGCGTGCTGCGTGATCATCAGGAGGCCGTCGGCCTGCGCCGAGACCGCGACGCCGGCGCCGCTGTGGGTGTGGATCACGCAGCGCGCGTCGGCGCGCGCCTTGTGGATCGCGCTGTGGATCACGAACCCGGCCGGATTCATGCCCTGCGCCGCCGGATCCTCGAGGATGTTGCCGTCGATGTCGACCTTGACCAGGCTCGACGCGGTGATCTCGTCGAACAGCAGGCCGTAGGGATTGATCAGGAAATGGTGCTCCGGCCCCGGCACGCGCGCCGAGATGTGGGTGTAGATGAGGTCGGTCATGCGGAACTGCGCGCACAGGCGATAGCAGGCGGCGAGGTCGACCCGCACCCGCCACTCGGCCTCGCTGACCCGGCCCTCGAGGCGGCGGGCATGCGACAGCACTTCCTTCAACTGGGCACTCATGGCTTCTCCTTTGCGGTGGCGGCGCGGCCGGCGGCCTGCTCGTTGCGGGTCAGTTCGCGCGCCCGGGCGGTCAGGCGCGCGACCATGTCGTCGAAGGCGATCCGCTCGGACGGCGCCAGCGCCGCGGCGAGCGCGTCGTTGCGCCGGTTCGCCGCGGCGATCAGGCCCTCATAGGCCCGCGTGCCGGCGCGGCTCAGGGTGAGCCGCACGCCGCGGCCGTCCTGTTCGTTCGGCGCGCGCGCGACCAGGGCGCGCCGGGCCAGCGCCGAGACCACGCGGCTCATCTGCCCCTTGTCGAGGCCGGCGTGGCGCGCCAGGTCGCGCTGCGACAGCGGCTGGTGCGCGCCGAGCAGGGCCAGCACGCGCCACTCCATCAGGCTCACGTCGAACTCGCGCCGGTAGGTGAGCGCGGCGCCGCGCGAGAGCGCGTTGGCGAGCGCGTGCACGCGAAACGAGAGCAGGTCGCGGATCTCCGCGCGCGGCGTGCGCGCGCCGCCGGGCGGCAGCGCAGGATCGGACTCGTCGCGAGGCGCACGCATGATGGTTGACAGTATCAACCAGTCGGTTTTACATTGTCAATTCGTTCGTCGCCGCGCCATGCGCGCTGCAGGAAGCAGCGCCGGCCGCACTTCCGCCATGTCCTCCCTGCCCGACACCTTCGACCCCTACGACGACGCCACCCAGCCGGCGATGAACATCGAGCACTATGCGGAGACCTGGGTGCGGGTGCCGAAGCAGCCTCTGTTCCGCCGTCCCGTCACCCTCACCGAGATCACCGGGCCGACGCGCCTGGCGGCCAAGCTCCGGCCGGGTGACAACGATCTCGCGCATCCGTACCCGGACAAGCCGCGCGCGATGGGCCAGCTGATCACGGTCTCGGGCCGGGTGCAGGACGAGGACGGCCGGCCGGTGCGCGGCACGGTGATCGAGCTCTGGCATGCGAACTGCAACGGCCGCTACATCCATCCGATGGACGCGAACAACCCGAATCCGCTCGACCCCCACTTCGTCGGGTCCGGGCGCGTCACGACCGACGACGAGGGCCGCTACGAGTTCCTGACCATCAAGCCCGGCGCCTATCCCTACCCGAACCACCCGACGCGCTGGTGGCGGCCGCCGCACATCCACATGTCGATCTTCGGCGACGGCTTCATGAGCCGGCTGGTCACGCAGATGTTCTTCCCCGGCGACCCGCTCAACGACGTCGACCTGATCCTGCAGTCGGTGCCCGACCCCGCCGCCCGCGCGCGCATGGTCGCGCGCCAGATTCCGATGGCCGAGATGCCGGTGCTCAACGTGATGGGCTTCGAGCACGACATCGTCGTGCGCGGTCATCGCCAGACGCCGTTCGGGCAGTGAGCGCCATGACCCGCCTGATTCCCACCGCCAGCGGCACCGTCGGGCCGTTCTTCCCGCCGCATTTCTTCCGCCCCGGCGACAACGATCTCACGGTCATCGCCCCCGGCGCGCCGGCCGCCGCCGGCCGGCGCATCCACGTGTTCGGCCACATCTACGAGGCCGGCCGGGTGCCGCGCTGGAACTCGATCATCGAGATCTGGCAGGCCGATGCCGGCGGCCGCTTCGCCCATCCGAACGACCCGCGCGCGGCCGAGGCCGACCCGCACTTCATGGGCTGGGGCCGGCGCGCCAGCGAGGACGACGGCTACTTCGACTTCATCACCGTCATGCCCGGCGGCTACGACGACCCGGTCAGCGGCGCGCGCCGCGCGCCGCACATCAACCTCTCGGTCACCGGCTCGGGACTGATGCGCCGGCTCACCACCACCCTGTTCTTTCCGGGCGAGCCCGGCAACGACGCCGACCCGGTGCTGGGCGCGATCGGCGATCCGGCGCTGCGCGCGCGCCTGGTCCTCGGCACCGCGGCCTCGCCGCGGGTGTCGCACGGCCTCGCCGCCTACAGCATCGACATCGTGCTGCAGGGCGACGGCGAGACGCCGTTCTTCGTCGACTGAGACGCCGGCTGGCCGCGGCCCCGGCGCCTACCGGGGCCGGCGCGATTCAGTCCGCGCGGATGCCCTGCTCCTTCACCACGCGGCCCCAGCGCGCCAGATCGGCGGCGAACAGCGCCGCATGCTCCTCGGCGGTGCCGGCGAGGAGCTCGTTGCCGCCGCGCGCGACTTCCTGCTGATACAGCGCACGGTCCTTGAGCGCCTCGCGCAGCGCGTTGCCGAGCCGGGTCGTCACCGTGGCCGGCAGCCCGGCCGGCCCGGACAGACCGACCCAGCCCACCGACTCGAACCCCGGCAGCCCCTGCTCGGCGAGCGTCGGCACGTCGGGCAGCGGCACCGAGCGCCGCGCCGAGGTCACGCCGATCGCGCGGATCTGCTTGTCGCGGATGAAGCCGACCGTTCCGGATACCCCGCCGAACATCAGCGGCACGCGGCCCGCGATCACGTCCGGCAGGATCTGCGAGACGCCCTTGTAGGGCACGTGCGTGATGTCGACCTTGAGCAGGCCCTTCAGGTACTCGCCCGTGAGGTTGTGCATGCTGGCCGGCCCGGCGCTCGCGTAGCTGAGCGCGCCCGGCTTGTCGCGCGCGGCGCGCGCGACGTCCTGCAGCGTCGACAGGCCGCTGGCCGTGGACGCGGCCAGCACCAGCGGCAGCTTGGCGACGGTGCCGATGTGCACGAACGACTTCGCCGGGTCGAATCCCTGCGCCTTCAGGTGCGGCGAGACCGTGAGCGGCCCGGAATCGACCAGGCCGACGGTGTAGCCGTCGGGTTCGGCCTTGGCGACCACCTCGGCCGCGAGGCTCTGGCCGGCGCCGGGGCGGTTCTCGATGGTGATGCTCTGGCCGAGCGCGCGCCCCATCGGCGGCGCCAGCGAGCGCGCGAGGTTGTCGAGCGCGCCGCCGGGCGGAAACCCGATCACCAGGCGGATCGGCTTGGCGGGCCAGTCGGCCTGCGCCCGCGCGGCACCCGCCGCGCCCGCCAGGACCATGGCGGAGATCATGCCTGCGGCCAGTCTCATCATCGTCGGCTCCCTCCTGTCGAGGCGCCCATTATGACGAGCTTCGTCCGCGTGCGACAATCCGCCGCCGTCCTGTCGACCAACCCCAGGCCCTGCCCATGTCCCGCATCCCGCTCGTCGAAGAATCCCAGCGCCCCGACCTCGCCCCGCTGATCGAGAAGATCAAGGCGCAGCGCGGCGGCCGCTTCCTCAACCTCTACCGCACGCTCGCGCACAGCCCGACGGTCTGTGAAGGCTGGCTCGGCCTGTTCACCGCGATCCGCCAGAAGGCCAAGCTCGACGGCGCCTCGCGCGAACTCGCCATCATGCGCGTGGCGGTGGTCAACGGCGCGGAGTACGAGTACCGCGCGCACATGCCGTTCGCGCTCAAGGAAGGCCTGACCCAGCAGCAGATCGACGACCTGCCGTCCTGGACCGTCAGTGACGCCTACCCGCCCAAGCTGCGCGCGGTGCTCGCCTACACCGACGCGATGACCAAGGAGATCCGCGTCCCCGACGCCGTCTTCGCCGCCGTGCGGGCGCACTTCGACGAGCGCGAGACCGTCGAGCTCACTGCCACCATCGGCGGCTACAACCTGGTGTCGCGCTTCCTCGAGGCGGTGCAGATGCCGCACGAGACCGGGGAACTCAAGGCGCACAACTGACGCGCCGCGCGCCGCGGGCCGGACGGCTCAGCGCCAGTCGTCGATCCGCAT